>QKDP01000150.1 GCA_003252055.1 Desulfobacter postgatei
GCCTTTTGCTGTGCTTGTCATGGGTTTTAAAAAATAAGGAGATGTAAATTATGGTAACGACCAGAAAGATAATCGGAAATAAAAAAAGATTTGCAGCCTTGGTCTGTATCCTGGCTGTTGTGGCAGCGGTCTGTCTATTATATGGCGCAGGCGATTCATCTGGCATCCAATTTCTTAAAGAGGAGGCCTGGGGGAATGCGTTGATTGCCTTCTTTGCCGTTTTTTCCTGCCTGAGCCTGACAGAGCTGGCATGGAGAATCATCCTGGTACTGAAATACAGGCCAATTCCGAGTGTGTCCGATGATCAGCTGCCGACCTGCACAATCGTAGTACCGGCCTACAATGAAGGCTGTCAGGTGTTTGATACCCTTAAAAGTCTTGCTGCCAGCAACTATCCCAGAAAAAAAATTCAACTGATTGCCGTGGATGACGGCAGTGTGGATGACACCTGGGAATGGATTAAACAGGCCAAAAGAACACTTGCATTACCTGTCCTGACCATACGCCAGCCCCAAAACCAGGGCAAGCGCCAGGCCCTTTATGACGGGTTTAAGAAGAGTACAGGCACGGTACTGGTAACCGTGGACAGTGACTCCATGGTGGAGCCCGACACCCTTAGAAATCTGTTGACGCCTTTTGTATTAAATCCCGACGTCGGCGCTGTTGCAGGCAATGTCCGGGTGCTCAACAAGGACAAGGGTCTTCTTCCCCGGATGCTGGACATTGTTTTTGTGTTCAGCTTTGATTTCATGCGTGTGAGTCAGAGCATGGTCCGCACAGTGACCTGCACGCCCGGGGCCTTATCCGCATACCGTAAATCCGCTGTCATGGGTGTGCTTGATAAATGGCGGAACCAGACTTTCCTTGGCCGGCCTGCAAATATCGGTGAAGACCGGGCAATGACAAATATGATTCTTCGCCAGGGATATGATGTGGTGTTTCAGCAGAACGCCAGGGTCTTTACCGAGGTACCGGTGGCTTATGCCCAGCTTTGCAAAATGTATTTGAGATGGGCCAGGAGCAATGTACGTGAGACCCTTGCCATGACGACCTTTATCTTTACGCGGTTTCGCCGGGGATCAATGCTTGGGGCGCGGATCAACCTGGTTTCCGATGTGCTCAAGCTTACCGTGGCCCAGATTCTTTTCTTGATTTCCTGGGGACTGATTTTGTGGCACCCGGCCATATTCGCGAGCAAGACCATTGTCGGCATCGTGCTGGGTTCCAGCCTCTCCGCCACAATCTACGCCTGGAAATTCGGCAGGACCTCTTCAGTACTGGCTTTTGTCTATGGGTTTTTCTTTTTCACCGCCCTGACCTGGATTAAACCCTATGCCTTGATTACCCCTCATCACTCCCGCTGGCTGACACGGGCCTGCCCAAAGGTCAATACGGACACGGAGCTTCACCACCCATTAAGCGCCCGGCAACTGACTTAACCTGATCCTTGCTTACTTTTTTTCGGCACGGCCCACTGTTCCGGTGGTGCCGTGCCTTGCTTTATAAAACTATTGTTCCTCCAGCTTGATCCCGCATGTCCGGCATTGAACAAAAACGATGATGGTGATACAATCCTAAATAAAAGTTGTCCATGAATTTAAAACAATTTTTTTACCTTTACGGTCGCTGACCCTATATATGGAAACCGGTTACAGATCCGTTCTGGTCATGGACAAAAGAAAATGCATACTTCTCGATAAATTCAGGAGCAGACAATGACCCAATTCAACCACATTATGGCCTGTATTGACCTGTCTGATTACTCACCCATGACCCTGGACTATGCCTTGGGCCTGGTCAAACAGACAGATTTAAAAGTCACCATTTGTTCTATTATCCCTTTGCGGGAGGTTAATCCGGTGTTTATGGCCGGGATGATGTACCCCTGCAGGGAGGACACCAAGGAATACCTGGAAGAACTTAAAGAGAACAGGATTGCCCAGATCAATGAACTGATTCGGACACGTTTCCCTGAATTCGACGGCAAAATCGATATCCGTATCAAAATGGGATATCCTGCCGAAGAGATCCTCAGCATGATTGATGATGTCGATCCAGACCTTGTTGTCATGGCCAACAAAGGGCGTTCCAACATGTCCAGCTTCATGTTCGGCAGTGCGGCGGAATTTGTATTCCGCCATTGCAGAAAGGCACTGTTCAGTGTCAGGGACAAACATATTTTTAAGCGGATGTACTCAGGCACCGAGCTGCCGGAATCCGGAGAACTCCGAAATATTATAGCTGCCGTGGACTTTTCTCCCTGGACCGAGCACATTCTGGCACGGGCAGGATGGATGTCAAAAATAACAGGTGCAAAGCTTCACGTGTTCCATTGCATCGGCGCCAAGGAGCTGGCCTGGATCAAATCCCATTACATCCCTGAAAACACCTTTTCTGAAGAGGTCTTTTTGCCCAAGGCCAAACAACGGCGAAGGGACCGGCTTGAGGACCAGATAAAGGCGGCAGGCATTGGGGATATGGCAGGGATTGATATTACCATTGATTCGGGAGATCCTTGTGAACAGATACTTTCTGCTGCAAAGGATCTCAGGGCTGATGCCCTGATTTTAGGTCCTTTAGGTCACAGCCGCTCGGTCAAATTCGTTCTGGGCAGCACCATTGAGAAAGTTTTTCGTCACAGCCCGGTGCCGGTGCTACGTTTGAGTCCTGATATTTGCATTTAACTCGCTCATCGAGTTCAAGGTTCATCATCCATCAATGACACATAACCCATAGCATCAGGGTATCCCCCCTCCGGGGACACAAAGGAGTCTATAATGAATAAAGCAGTTATCGTCAGTGCCACCCGAACCCCTTTAGGCAGTTTTGGCGGTTCATTGAGCGGCATGGGGGCCACAACACTTGGGGGGCTTGTCATCAGGGAGGCAATCCGGCGTGCTGATATTGAGGATGCCGTGGTGGATGAGTGCATCATGGGCATGGTTTTGCCCTGCGGGTACGGCCAGAATCCGGGCAAACAGGCTGTGGTTAAGTCGGGCCTTCCCTGGGAAGTGGAAGCCATTACCATAAACAAGGTGTGCGGGTCATCGCTTAAAGCCGTGATGCTGGCAGCCCAGGCCATCCAGTGTGGCGATGCGGATGTTGTGGTGGCCGGGGGCATGGAGACCATGAGTATGGCGCCCTATTATATGGACAAGGCCAGATGGGGGCATCGCATGGGGCCGGGCCGCATTGAGGACCATATGGTCCATGACGGGCTGTGGGATATTGTCAATGATTTTCACATGGGCATGTCCAATGAGCTTTGCTCCGAGCGCTGGGAAGTGACCCGGGAGGACCAGGACCGGTTTGCGGCCCAGTCCTATGAAAGGGCCAACAAGGCTGTGGCCCAAGGGCGGTTTAAGGATGAGATTATGCCCGTTTCAATCCCCCAGCGAAAGGGTGACCCCAAAATTTTTGATACGGACGAATGCCCCCAGGATACAAGCTTTGAATTTTTGTCCAAAATGAAGCCCGCTTTTAAAAAAGATGGCGTGGGCACGGCAGGCAATGCGTCCATCATCTCCGATGGCGCAAG
>QKDP01000108.1 GCA_003252055.1 Desulfobacter postgatei
TGACACCCCATGGGATGGCCCTGGCAAACCGGGTGAAACAGGCGTTGCCTAATACCGACCTGTTTGCATCACAAAAACTTATGCCAGGTGAGCCCCATGCCCGGTTTTCCAGTTTGTCCAAGGCCCTGGCACCGGTCTGGGATCATTATGATGCCCATTTCTTTATTATGGCAACGGGTATTGTGGTACGGAGCATTGCCCCCTTGATCCGGGATAAAACCCAGGACCCTGCCGTGGTGTGCGGGGATGAGGCAGGTCATTTTGTGATCAGTCTGGTCTCAGGGCATATCGGCGGTGCCAATGAGCTGGCCGTCAAGCTTTCGGCTATACTGGGGGCAACGCCTGTGATCACAACGGCCACGGATGTCAACCAGGTGCCGGCCATTGATGTGATTGCCAGGGATCTGGGGCTTTATATCGAAAATAAAGAAGCCATCAAACATGTGAGCATGGCTTTTATCCAGGGGGAATCCCTGCCGGTGCATGACCCCTTTCATCTGGTGTCACCACACCTGCCGTCTGCGCTCATGGAAGATCCTTCCTTATTTAGTTCTGAAAAATCCGGAATATGGGTGGATTACACGGTGCGCGATCTTCCGAAAAAAGTTCTGGTGCTGCGGCCTAAAATGCTGGTGGCCGGCATGGGCTGCCGCAGGGGCGCGACCCGGCAAGAACTTGAAGACCATCTGCGAAAGGTTTTTGAGGAGCAGGGGGTCAGCATGAACAGCCTGTCCAAAATCGTGTCCGTGGATCTTAAAGCGGATGAACCGGGACTTCTTGCGCTTGCCCGGACCTTAAACGTACCCATTTCGTTTTATACAAGAGACGAACTGGACCAGGTGAAGACAGTGCCTAATCCCTCTTCCCTGGTGAATAAACATATAGGAGTAAAGAGCGTATGCGAAGCAGCAGCCATGCTGGCAACGGGCAGGACTTGTCTGTTAATACCGAAAACGGCCGGCCGGACAGTAACCCTTGCCATCGCGGCAATACCCTTTACATCGTAGGTACAGGACCTGGAAGGGCAGACCATATGTCCGGCCGGGCCCGCCAGGTGCTGGAAGCCTGCGATATTGTGGTGGGGTACAAGACCTATCTTGAGCTGATCAAAGATGTGATTAAGGACAAGAGGACCCTGACCACAGGCATGACCAAGGAGGTGGACCGGGTTCAGGCCGCCATTGATGCCGCCCTTGACGGCCACTGTTGCGCCCTGATTTCCGGCGGTGATGCAGGCATCTACGCCATGGCCGGCCTGGTTTTGGAAATGCTGGCGCTTAAAAAAATTGCCTGTAATACCGGTGAAAAAGACAGCCTGTGTGTCGAGGTGGTGCCGGGCATCCCCGCGCTTGCTGCCGGTGCCGCGCTTTTGGGCGCGCCGTTGACCCATGATTTTGCAGCTGTCAGCTTAAGTGATCTGCTCACCCCCTGGGAGATGATTGAAAAGCGCCTGGATGCAGCAGCCTCTGCCGATTTTGTTATCATTATTTACAACCCCAAAAGCAAAAAGCGCGACTGGCAGCTCAGCCGGGCCATGGAGATCATTCTTAAACACCGGGCCGGCACCACCCCTGTGGGTGTTGTCACCGGTGCCATGCGGGAGAACCAGAAGGTGGCTTTGTGTGCTCTTAAGGATCTGGACAAGGCCGGCGTGGGCATGCAGAGCATCGTGATTGTGGGAAACAGTTCCACCTTTATTTATAATGATCTGATGATCACCCCCCGGGGGTACAGCAAAAAGTATCAGATATGAGTGAAAATATAAAAAAGGCAAAATGTATTGCCGCCCTGGGTACAGGTTCTGATGTGGGCAAGAGCGTGGTGGCCACAGCCCTTTGCCGGATTTTTTCCGATCGCGGGTATAAAGTGGCGCCTTACAAGGCCCAGAATATGTCCAATAATTCCGGGGTCACCCCGGAAGGCCTTGAAATGGGCCGGGCCCAGATTGTCCAGGCCGAAGCTGCCCGCATTGCCCCCCATGTGGATATGAATCCGGTGCTGCTCAAGCCCGTAACCCAGATCGGCTCCCAGGTGGTGCTGCTGGGAAAGGTGCATAAAGATCTGTCTGCGGCTGAATATCACCGGGAAAAGGCAAAACTTTGGGATACGGCCTGCGGCGCCCTGGATCGCCTGCGCGCCGCCAATGATGTGGTGGTGCTGGAAGGAGCCGGTTCTTGTGCTGAAGTCAATCTCATGGCACGGGATATCGTAAATCTAAAAATGGCCGCCTATGCCAAGGCGCCGGTGATTCTCACCGCAGACATTGACCGGGGCGGGGTGTTTGCCCAGATCGTGGGGACCCTGGCCTGTCTGAACAAGGCTGAACAGGATCAGATCGCAGGCTTTGTCATCAACCGGTTCCGGGGAGATATTGCGTTGTTTAAAGAGGGCGTGGACTGGATTGAAAAAAAGACCGGCAAACCGGTTTTCGGCGTGCTGCCCTGGGTGAACCACCATATCCCCAACGAAGATTCCGTGGTGATTGAACACCCTGTGGCCAGAACTGATCCTGCCAAAACGCCCACGGTGCTGGTGGTGCGTACCCCCCATATCTCCAATTTCACCGATTTTGATGCCCTGTTCCAGGTGGAGGGGCTGGGTGTGGATTTTGTTGAGCACCCAAGAGATCTGTCCGCCTACAAAGCCGTCATCCTGCCCGGCTCCAAGAGCACCTGCAGCGACCTGAACTGGCTTTTTAAAACCGGCTGGACCTCCAAGATTCAGGCTTACGTTAAAAACGGCGGCCATGTCCTGGGCATATGCGGCGGCTACCAGATGCTGGGCACCAAAGTCCATGACCCCCACGGCCTTGAAGGCACTCCGGATGACACAGATGGATTGGGTCTTCTGCCCCTTGAAACGGTACTCAAAGCGCCCAAAACCACCACCATCTCCCGGTTTGAATGGGACGGTGCCCCGGGTATTGGTTATGAAATCCACATGGGCCGGACAGCTTCCGCTGACCGGATTGCTTCGGGAAAATCCGCAAACGACGGCCTGTTAAACGTAAAAGAGAGAAATCGGCAACCCTGCACCGACTTTGACGGGGGCACGGCAGACTCAGGTCGGGTCATGGGTACCTATATGCACGGCTTTTTTGACTCCGCCCCCATCCTGAAAAAATGGCTTTCGCTTCTGGGCTTAAGCGAACTTGAGCCCCCGGAATCCTGCGGCCTTCAGGGCAGGAACAGGCAGTACGACATGTTGGCCCGTCATTTTGAAACCCATGTGGATGTGGCCGCTATTGTAAATGCCATGGAATAGGCGGAATATTATTTTTTGCCGAGTCCCTAAAGTACCATATCCCCAGGGCAGAACAAACTGTGCCTAATTTAATAACCATGTTTTTCTTGCATAAATTGGCCGGGTAAGGATATTGTTCAATTAACCCAAGTTTTCGAGCGAAAAGGAGAAACTCTATAATGTCAAGTGGTTAGGTTTTTGTATGGCACTACATGTTTTCCGTAGCAAAATATCATGTTAAAAAGCATTGGAAATTTTTCAAAATTTGGTGTAAGCAAAAATA
>QKDP01000222.1 GCA_003252055.1 Desulfobacter postgatei
CCCGGTGCAAGTTGGCTAAGCGAAAGCATAAATCCAATGCTTTCGTTACGCATTCTTCGAGCAAACGGTTGGTGGAACGAATTCTGGGAATGCCGGACTTATGATTTGGCAGCATGACTACTACAACAGTGTTGATTTACACCCCCTCTTATCTTTTATGTCTTTCTCGAAAATTTCCATTCCTTTTTTCATGGCACAGAAATCACCGCACATTGTACAGGTTTCTTTGATCTCTGGTGCTCTGTTTTCTTTTGTCTTTTTGGCAATTTGAGGGAAAAGCAAATACTTATCAAGATCACCCCATCGCATGTCACGACGGGCCATGGCTGCAAATCGTTCATTTTCTCTTCTTTCTGGATATTTTGAAATATCTCCAATACGAGCTGCGAGTCTCGTGGCCCGAACCCCTTCTCTGACATCATCAGTATTAGGGAGTGCCAAGTGTTCTGAAGGTGTTATATAGCAAATTAGATCCGCACCATATCGAGCTGAACTAGCAGCACCTATGGCTGCCGTGATATGATCATAGCCCGCACCAGTGTCACAGGGGATTGGACCTAAAACATAATATGGGGCATTACCAGACATGCGTTTTTCAAGCATGATATTGCCTTCAATCTCATCTAATGGCACATGACCAGGACCTTCCACCATCATCTGGCATCCTAATTCTCGACCAACTTCAGCAAGTTCGCAATTGATTATCATCTCAGCCATTTGTGCTCTATCATGACTGTCATGAATCGCACCTGCTCGAATACCGTTACCAAGAGAAAGTACCGCATCATATTTTTTCATCAGGTTGGCCACACGATCAAATTGCTCGTACAATGGATTCTCTTTTTTGTTAATATCCATCCATGCGACCATAAACGTCCCCCCTTTGGAAGCAAGTCCGCCGTATCGAAATCCCTGATTTCTTAGACGTTCAATGGTATATTGGTTAATACCACAATGAATGGCCATGAAGCTCAACCCATCTTCAAGTTGTTTCTCAATGAGGTCAAAGAGATATTCAGGATCAAGTTTAGCTGGGTTACAGTATTCGTTTATGGTTTCCTTGAAAGCTTGGTAAAGAGGTACATTCCCCACTGCGAGATCGGTATTTTTTAAAACAGCTCTGCGTATTTCATCCATATCACCATCAGCGGATAATTCCATGAGCGTATCAGCACCTTCTTCCTGTGCGGCTTGCGCTTTTTCGATTTCAAGACCGATATCGCAGATATCTGATGATGTTCCAATTGATGCATTTACTTTAGTTCTAAGTCCAGTTCCAATACCAGTAACGCTTTGGTTTTTCCTGTTAGGATTACATGGGATTACAATCTCTCCTCTGGCAACGTGCTCCAAAATAAATTGTTCTGGTAATCCTTCTGTTTCAGCTACAATTTTCATTTCAGATGTAAGTGTACCCTGGCGGGCGAATTCCAACTGTGTAGGCATAATACAATAGTCTCCTCGCTATTTTTCCCCAAATGCCCATTGTCCGTCTAATGAACAAAGTTGTAAAAAGGGAAAACTGATGCTTGCAAAATTCCAATAAAAAAGGGTCTCGCAAGAATCGAAATTATTCTCACAAAACCCTTTACCATCGAGTTTCAAACAATTTTACCTGACACGTCTTCTGACTTTCTGGCTTTAAACCTGCTTTTTCCTTCCCGTTTTCACAGTGGTTTTTAAAAACAAATATTTCCAGTTACAGCGGCGGGACCGCCACGGACTTTCACCGTGTTCCGTATGCCATGTAAATCTAATATAGATTCTGTGCTTATAGGAACCCTAAAGTAAAGTCAAATTCTATCTTATGTTGATTATGTCTATGATCTGTCGCTTTTTACCAGGTTTTTAAAAATTCAGATTGATGCAAGGATACTTAGGGACTCGGAATAAATAAATGCCACATATTTTACTCCGAATTTTTATTCGTATTTTAGGCGCGCCCCAAGGAGCATATTGAGATATGTGCCCCAAGGTGCAACAAAGAATGCGGATAAAAAGGCAAGCAAAATTAGCGTCTTGCAGAAACAATTTATCTACAAGTCAATATTCTATATGTTTTGAGTTAGAGCAACATGGCTATACAATATGCTCGATCTCCTCTTGCAGAAAGGTTTTATCTGCAAGAGGCTCAGATGTGTTGATCTATTTTGGCGCGATGCCTTCCCTTGGGGAAAGTTTGACGTCTTAAGGACAAAAAAATTTTTATGTTCCAATATTATCCTTGAGCTGGCTGATTTCAATGCCAAGGCTTAGGCATTGCTTACCATCCATGCAGAGTTCAGCATCACCAGGCTCCAGAAAAGTATCCAATGACTTATTATCTTTTTTCAGATGCACTTTCCATCGGCCGTTATCATCATCATATGAAACGTTGAAATCAATCCCGCACTTTCCGATGTCCGGATATATTCGTTCTATTTTTTTACACAGTTCATTTTTATCCGTTTTATGTTTTATCTGAACCATCCAGCCTAAATTATCAATTGAATATTCATAATTTCGGACAGTATCCTTAAATGTTTTCATATCATCACCTTTATATTTTATCCGGCACTGCCAGCCTAAATTACCAATTGAAGATTCAAAATCTCGGACAGCCCACGCAAATCCTTGCTGAATCTTTTATAAAAGGCTATGTTTCCTTTAAATATTCAGAGTCAATTAAAGGTATATGGTTAAAGGTGTTTCCCTTTTAGAATTTTAATGTCTATCAAAGCAGTTTTTAATACCTTGCTACACTGATCTTGTCATTGTCGGGCATTCGTTTCAACAATTAAGGGCAACATAGCCTGTACTAAAGATATGACTATTTCAGGATTAATCAATACAACTTACGCATAAAAATGTTATTCAATACTAACTATAATAATCAATAAAACCTGCATAAGTCCTGTTTTTTTCTGAAAACATTCAACCGCTATATGTTGTGTCTGCTTTGAAAAGTCAAAAATCAATTTAATAGAACATTAAATTTCATCCCGCCGCTGAAATTATGCTCTCGGCAATTCTCATACCACACTCAAAAAAGTTGGTACTATAAATAGTACGGTGCCATATATGGCACCAAGTCCCTTTTTTTTCTTAAAACACCACAATATATTGATCACAAAAAAATCGAATTTAATTTTTGCGTGGATATATTGTGGCGACATTAGCTGAACTACAGGAAGAACTGGCAGAACTAAAGGCGGCCCGGACCCGGGTATTGAAGGCCCAGAGCTACGGCCACGGGAGCCGGAGCTTGACCCGTGTCTCCTATGCTGATCTCCAACGGGACATCAAAGATCTGGAACGGCGCATTGCCATGTACGATCTTGACGGGGCCATTGCCGGAGATTCCGTGGTTTTCGGGGGACACCGTGGTTAATCTGTCGCAGTCCTGGACCAGGGGAATGAGTGCCTTGATCGGCCTGTTTGCGCCGGGATCGGCCATGGCGTATATGCGCCGGCGCCAGGCCCTGGCTTCCTATGCCGCCGCATCCACCAGCGGGCCGAATCAGGCTTGGCGGCCGGGCAACAAGTCTGCCGACGAAATCATCAAGACCGACCACAAGCTTATGCGGGGTCGGGCAAGATCCCTGATCCGGGATTCCACCCATGTGTCCGGCGCCATCCGCAAAATCTGCAACAACGTCGTGTTTCGCGGCATCAAACCCCAGGCGAATTTGACCCTGCCGGACGATAGTCTATCAAAAAAGCAGAACGATGCTGCCGAGGAGGCCAGAAAACGGTGGGCAGACAAGGTCCGGTTCCATGAAATGGAGAACCTGGTGCTGCGGCATTTGTGGTCAGACGGGGAACTGTTTGTCCATTACTATTTTGACCCGGTCCTGATGGATGACGGCCTGATTCCCCTGGGCATTGAGCTGCTGGAATGTGACCACCTGGACACATCAAAAAACAGCTACGGCCAGGGCGGGCGAATCAAACAGGGCATCCAGTATGATGCCGGCGGGCATGTGGAAGGGTATTGGCTGTTTCCGGAGCATCCCGGGGACAGCGGCTGGCTGGGCATTGGCGAGTCAAGGTTTTATCCGGCATCGGTGATTGATCATATCTTTGTTCGGGACCGGATTTCCCAGAACCGGGGCGTGTCCTGGCTGGCAGCCATTGTCATGGAGATGCGCGATTTTTCCGAGTACCAGAGCGGGGAGCGCATTGCCAAGCGGCTGGCCGCGGCCATGGGGCTGTTCGTTACCACGCCGTACCCGGAGAATCTGGGCAACTTCAACCCGTTCACCGGCAGCAATAAATTAACCGTTGATGACATCCCAAAGTATATGGAGTCCGGCAGGATCCTGACCCTGCCGCCGGGCATGACCATTGAATCCCCAAATTCGGACCGGCCCGGCCAGACCTATGAGCCCTACACCAAAACCAGCTTGCGGGGCGCGTCCACCGGGTTCGGCATGAGCTACGAGGCCTACTCAAACGACTATACCGACGCCAGTTATTCCTCTGCCAGGTCTGCCTCCCTGGAGGAGCGGCGGGGCTACATGGTCCAGCAGCTGATTTTAAGCAGCCGGTTCCATGCGCCGGGCTGGGTGCGGTTGTGGCAGATGAATTATTTATCCAAAACCGTGCCCACGGTGCCGGAGACCATCCCGGTGGCCTGGCAGATGCCGGGCTGGCCATGGGTTGAGCCGTTAAAGGACAGCAAGGCGGCTGAGCAGGATCTGAAAAACGGCACCACCTCCCGCCATAAGCTGTGCATGGAGCGGGGCGTGGATTACGACGAGATCATGGCGGACCGGGCGCGGGAAAAAAAGGACGGGTTTGACGCCACAGACCCGGAAGGACAAACCATATGAAGCACCAAACCATGGGCAGAATCCGGGCGGAGCTTAACGCCCCGGATAAAGACAAGGCCCGGCAGGAAAAACGGCTGGCCAAACTGCGCACAGCTCAACTGGGCCGGACCGCAGATATCCGGGTGGCCGCATCCGGGGACACCGTGGACGTGCACTTGTTTGACGTGATCGGCTGGCCCTTTATCGAAGCCCAGGATCTTTTATACCGCATCCCCAAAGGGGCCTCTACCATTAACGTCTATCTCAACACGCCGGGCGGGGATGTGTTTGAAGGCATGGCCATTTACAACATGCTTTGTGACCACAAAGCCACGGTCAATGTGATTGTCACCGGATTGGCCGCGTCCAGCGGGTCTTTGATTGCCATGGCCGGGGATACCATCAAGATGGCCAAGGCCTCTTTTATGATGATTCACAACCCCTGGTCCATGATGTCCGGGGATGCGGATGATTTCAGAAAAGAAGCGGACCTGCTGGACAAAATCAGCGACGTGTTTGCCACGGCCTATGCCGAGAAAACCGGCATGGGCAAAAACCGGCTGCGGGAACTGATGAAAGACGAAACCTGGTACACGCCGGAAGAGGCGGTGTCTGCCGGGTTTGCCAACGATATCACCGGAGAGGTTCCGGCGGATGACCCGTCCGCCCGGTTTGACCTGTCCGTTTTTAACCACACTCCATCATCAATCAGGCAGGGCTCAGCCCAGCCCAAAAAGGAGAAGAATATGGATCCTAAATTAAGAGCCCTTTTGGAACGGCTGGGATTGTCAAAGGATGCCACGGAAGAACAGGCCTGGCAGTATCTGGCAGGTATCAATCTGGATGACATTGCCGATCCGGAAGAATTAAAAACCCTGAAACAGGCCATGGCCGGCAAACCGTCCGGTACCCCTGCCGCAGGCACACCTGCCGGCGGCACCCCGTCCGGTCAGGCATTCAGCCAGGCCGACATTGACGCGGCAGTCCAGAAAGCAGCGGCTGAAGAACGGCAGCGGGCCGCGGCAATCCGGAAAGATTGCCGGGTGGCCGGGCTGGATGACGAATTTGCCCAAGCCCTGATTGACGGGGGCAAGAGTGTTGAGCAGGCCCGGGCGGACATTTTTGCAAAGATGGAAAAAAGCAACCCGCCCCTGGGGGCAGGCAGCATCGCCATGGGTGAGACCGACGGTGAAAAATTCCGGGCCGCCGTGGTGGACGGGCTGTCATTCCGCTGCAACTTCCGGGCGGAGAAACCGGCTCCTGGCCATGAAACCTTCCGGGCCGCGTCCATTGAGTTCATTGCCCGGCAGTGCCTGGAGCGCATGGGTGTCAACCCTTATGCCTTTTCAACCCGGGACCAGGTTGCCCGGGAAATGCTGCGGCGGTCCGGCCAGGGCGGCGGGTTCACCACTGACGATTTCACCAGCATTTTCCTGGACGTATCCAACAAGACCCTGCACAAGGCTTACCTGGACGGCCCGGCCACCTGGCGGCCCATTGTGAATATTGTGGGCGCGTCGGATTTTAAAACCATGTACGGCGTGTCTCTGAGTGAAGCCCCGTCCCTGGATCTCATCGGAGAGAACGGCGAGTACAAAGAAGGCGCCATGAGCGACAACCAGGAGAGTTATTCTGTCGCATCTTACGGCAAGATGATTTACCTGACCCGTCAGATGATTGTCAATGACGATTTGAGGGCCTTTACCCGTCTGCCCCAGCTTATGGGCTCTGCAGCCAGGCGCAAAGAATCTGATTTGGTCTGGGGGAAAATCACAAGCAACCCGACCATGAATGACAGCAAGGCCCTGTTCCATGCCGACCATAATAACCTGGCATCCAGTGGCGGGGCAGTGTCCTCCACCACCCTGAGTTCAGGTCGCAAAGCCATGCGTATCCAGAAGGGTTCCGGCGGTGTGGCTTACCTGGATCTGATGCCGGCATATCTTGCCCATCCGGTGGCTATTGAAACGGAAGTGGAAATCCTGCTGCGCTCAACCGCCCTGCCGGATGATAATAAATCCGCCGGGGTTTACAACCCCTGGGGCGGCAAATTGACCCCCATCTCTGATCCGCGCCTGGATGCCCATTCAACAACCGCCTGGTATCTCATTGCAGACCCAAGCCAGATCGACACCATTGAGGTGGCCTATCTGGACGGCAATGAAATGCCCTACACCGAAGAACAGACCCTGTTTGAACGCGATGCCGTGGGCTACAAAATCCGTCATGATATCGGCGTTGGTGCCATGGACTATCGTGGTTTTTACAAAAACGTGGGCGCATAATCCCGCTTAATCCATAAGGAGAAAATTATGGCGACCAATTATATACAGCAAGGCGATGTGATCAAGCTCCCGGTGGCATCCGGGAAAACCTCCGGTGATCCGGCTCTGGTGGGGAAAATCCCTGTGGTCTGTTTGACGGACCGGGACAGCGACGGGAATGCAGAATGCGCCCTGAAAGGGGTGTTTGATTTGCCCGTCACCGGTGCGGATGGATCAGGTGATGCGGCGGTATCCGTCGGTGATATCATTTATGACGATTCCGGCACCCTTAACGTGGACAGCGCAAACGGCACGGAGTTTGGTGTGGCCCTGGAGGCTGTTGCCTCCGGCGCGACAGCCACCATCAACGTCCGGCTGAAGGGATAACAGCCCATGACGACCTTTGCCGAGGACATGGCTGCAGACCTGGATGATGTGTTTTACAACACGGATGAATTTGCCGTTGACGCAATTTACACGCCCAAGGCCACGGGTGTGCCTGTGGCGATCACGGTCAATGTGGAGTATGGGGAGATCGAGAACAGCCACGGCATGCAGAATGACGGCCTGGAGCATGTCCTGACCTGCGAACGGGATGCCCGGTCCGGGTTCGGTGGGCAGTTTGGCCGCAGTGTGGCAACGGTCTGGGTCAAGGTATCAGATATTGCAGAGCCGGCGGTTTATGATGAAATCGAAATTGACGGCTCCGTCTTCAGGGTTGTGGAGATGTTTGACCATGTTTGAGCTGTATATTGATGAGCGTGGCGAAATCGCCATTGAGAACATGGAGACCATGCTCAAGGCGTTTCCACAGTTTGCCGAGCGGGCCACGGCATCCGCGCTGAAATCCGAAGGGTACCGGTTACGGAACATGATCAAGGCCGCCATTCGGGCCGGTGGATCAGATGGTAACAAGTGGGACAAGCTCAACCCGCATACTGGGGTGCTTTCCAGGGCAAAAAAAGGGTCTGTCAAAAATTTCAAGATGGTCTGGAAGGGCAAGAAGGGGAGCAAACGGCGGGTCCGGCAGTACAAAGATGTGATGCTCTCCACCCGGACAGCCCCCTTGTCCAAACTGGCCGGGGCGGTCCGGTATGACTATGACACGGACACGCAGATTATCAGCATCGGGTTTATTCGGGAAAAAGGGGTGTCAGACGGTATGCTCAAACTGGCCGGCATGCACGCCAAAGGGTTTAAAACCCGGATAACGCCCAAAATGCGGAAAATGCTGTTTGCTCTGGGATTTCCGGTGAAAAAATCAACAACCATCCTTGAGTCCCCGGCCCGTCCGGTCATTGAGCCGATTTTTAGGCAGGAACAAGGGGACATCATGCGCAATATCGAAATCAAATTTATGGCGTCCATTATGCGGTACCTGGAGGAGTGATGACAACATCTATTGAGTTGATTGAGCGGATCAAGACCGCCCTGGCAGACGATAACCTGATCAGTGCCTGGTGCACCCAGAACTTTGGCAGGGCACATACCGTGTGCATCGACATTGACGAAAACAATCCGCCGGTCCCTGGTGATGACTACCCGATCATTGTCGTGACCGGCCTTAGCCAGGTCAGGGGGGACTCCGTCCGGGATTTGTCCTGGGAACTGGAGATCGGGGTGGGCGTGGTCAACAAGGAAATCTCTGTGGACGGCAACGTCAGGACCATGACCGGGTTTGGCCAGGCCGAAGCCCTGCGGGAGTTGGCGGAAAACGCCATTTACCGTGCCGGGCTTGGGGATGTGTCCACCCGGGCCGAATCCGGATCTGCCGGTTACTATCCGCTGTTCATCAGCGGATCCGTAATCCCCATTAAAATTTTGAAATCCAACCGGCGGGCAATGCCGGTATAGGGAGTGTGAAATATGACGTATTTATCATCCAGCGCGGGTAATATCAGACATAACGGCACCGGCAGGGTTTACGCCGGTGCCGTTGCAGGATCGTCCTTTGACGACCTCGGAGAGCTTGAGAATTTGAACTTTGGCGTGTCCGTGTCCACCGAAAAGGTGAAGTCAAACCGCACTGCAGCCCGGGCCACCATCCTTGAGGTGGAGAGCGAGCGCGAAGCCACGTTGACATTCGGCCTGCGGGAGATGACCAACAACAATTTAAAGATGGCGCTGATGGGCGGCGATTTCAACACGCAAAACCAGTCGGCCGGCTATGTGTATCAGACTGATCCGACACTTGTGGATGATCTGTATGTTGACCTGGGGCACCTGAATGTCTTTTTAACCAAACTGACCGGTATCATTACCGGGTCCCTGTCCGTGGGTGATACCGTCACCGGTGCCACATCCGGCGCCACCGGCAAGGTCGCTTACGTTGGGTCAGGATATATCGAGCTGGTGAATGTGTCCGGGACATTCCAGGCCGGTGAACAGGTGTATGAAACCCAGGACACCAACTATATCACGCCGACCGGGGTTGAAACGCTCGAAGATGTGGTGGTTACGGATGTTGCCGGTGCCACCCGGCGCGTTAACGGAGCCGATTACTCTCTTGATGCTGATTCCGGCTATATCCGGCAGCTGTCATCCGGTACCACTGCGGATACCGACGTGGTTTCCTATGATTACGAGGCTGTGGATAAACAGTACATGTGGGCCATGTCAGCTTCCAGCGTTCAGAAAAAAATGATCTTTGTCAGTGACAAGGACGATCGTGGGCCCAGGTCCCGGTGGACATTTCATAAAGTGCAAATCAATCTGAACGGAGATTTCCCTTTGATCGGGTCAGGCGGCGCCATACTCAACGTAACCGGGACTGTATTGTTCGACGCCTCCCAGCCGTCAGGACAGGAATATTTTAAGAAAGAACTGATCGGGTAATGGTGGATCCTGATGCTGAGAACTAAAAAAATACCTGTCGGAGACAAAGAGATCACGGTGACGGAATTATCCGTCACCCAGATCCGCAACCTGTTGGACCAGATGGAGCAGACGCAGGTCAGCATCATTGATTTGCTTTTCCCTGACGGGGTCCCGGCGGTGGCGGTGGCGGAAAGTACGGGAATCGATCTTAAACAATTAGAGGAGTACCCTCCGTCTGAGTTGAAAATCATCATTGAAGGGGTTGAAAACCTGAACCCTTTTTTTGCCAACATGATCGCAAGACTGGCAAAAGCCGGGGAGCAGATGATCAGCGAAAGCGCATCGACACCGCCTGCTGCCGGTTGATCATGTTTGGCCATCACCGGGTTTACGAATATGGTTGGGGATTGTTTTTAACCGCTATGGATGAGGCTGTCAGGGTGTCGAAAGACGATGCAGAATAAGAGCAATTCCGACGATTATGGCCACAGGAATGAGGGAAAAAAAAGTCATGCTTTCCGTATGAATCAAAAAATTACGAATACTTTTAACTTTGTTTGAGCATGCTGGTATGTCCTGCAAAATGGTGCCGATGGAGATAAAGATGATGAACACGGCAAAAAGGACAGCGCAAGCGGTTTGTATTTTAGTGGGTTTGGTGTCCATAAAGGAATTATAAAATCAGTAGGTTGTATTGTCAATGAGCAACAACATTGAGATTAAAATTAAGGCCAAAACTGAAGGCACCGCTGAGGTCAAAAAGCTGGAAACCCAGTTGTCCGCCCTGGGGAAGATCGAATCCTTTAAGAAGTTGAAAAAGGATCTTGAAGCCGGCAAGACGGCTTGGGCCGCAGCCCAGGCTGAGGTGACCAAGCTTGCCAAGGAGATGTCGGCCTCTGAAAAGCCAACAAAAGACCTTTCAAACAGGTTTAAGGCTGCAAAGAAGGAAGCCGCCGAACTTAAAACTCAGTTTCTGAAAAATCAAAAATCTCTGCATTCCCTTAGAGAGGCACTGAGTAAAGCCGGGATCAATACAAAGAACCTCAATGCCGAGCAGAAAAGGCTGTCCGTGTCCGTTGCCAAGACTCGGGATGAACTCTCCAAGGCGGCCAAAATCAATAAAGCTATGGGGATGCTCAATGTTAAACCGTTTAAGGATATTCGGCGTGAGATTGACGCCACTAAAAACGCATATATTACGCTGAAAAAAACAGGCAAACTCAGCATGGCTGAGCTTTCCAAGGCTAAGCTTAACATGAAAAGCCGGATTGCTGAGCTCAAAGCAGAAACAACCGGGTGGGCAAATTCTATTACCAAGGCACAACGCGGATTGGCTGTATTGGCTGGTGTTGGGTATGCCGCGATCAAATCTTTTTCGGGGTACAGCGAATTTTCCCAGCGCATGGCAGAGGTCAATACCCTGCTTGACACATCAGAGGAACGATTTAATTCCCTGTCAAAGGAGATTTTGAACCTTTCGACACGTATTCCCCAGACTGCCTCGGAGTTGGCCGCTGCCGAGTACGATATCATTTCTGCCGGTGTTGCCCTTGAGGCCTCGACAAAGGTTTTGGAACTGTCCGCAAAGGCGGCTGTGGCAGGGGTGACGGACACAAAGACAGCCGTCAATGCGGGCGTGGGTGTGATCAATGCCTATGGCAAGTCAATTGATGAACTTGACAATGTTTATGATATTTTATTCCAGACAGTTAAGTCTGGTGTGACCACATTCCCTGCGCTTGCCAATCATATCGGCGAAGTGTTGCCAACGGCTCGGGCTGCGGATGTTAAATTCGGGGAAGTGGCCGCATCCATTGCCGCCATGACCAAGGCGGGGATCAAGACCCCCCAGGCGGCCACGGCCATGAAAGGGGCCATCAACGCCATGGCGGCGCCGGCCCCGGAGGCTAAGAAAAAGTTTGATGAGCTTGGAATTACCTGGCAGGGTCTGATCCCTACCCTGGAGGCCATCCGTAAAAAAGGTCTGTCCGTGGACCAGATGCGGTTTTTGATTCCGGACATGGAAGCCCGGACAGGTGTTCTGGCACTGACCCAGAATATGGACGGATTAAAGCAGATCATGACCGGCATGGCTGGTTCGGCAAGCGCCATGCAAGACGCCTTTGATAAAATGAAGGACACGCCGGAAAATCAGATCAAGTTGTTTAAGAACGAAATAAGTTCGTTGAGCATTGAACTTGGCGGTCTTGTTTCAAAAGGGCTGTTGCCAACTGTGAAATGGATTAGGTCGTTTAAGGATTGGATTGAACAGTCTGATTTACCTACAAAGACACTGATAGGGACACTGACAGCTGCAGGTGCAGCGTTCATATTGTGGAAAGCAGGGCTTGGCGCTATTGTGCTTGGATTAAAAAGCATGATAGCGCAAGCAGGTATCGCAGAGCTTGGCATCACCGGCATTGCCACGGCATCTACAGGTGCAGGGATTGCGATTGCAGCCCTTGCAGCTTACGGCGTGTATGAACTTTATAGAATTGGCAACGCTGCCTGGGGCGCATATGATGCCTATAAACACGCCAAAGAAGCCCAGGATAATCTTTTTAAAACCACCGACAAGGTTATACAGAAGTATGATGAGTTTAAGGACATCAAGCTGCCGGATGATATCACCGGCACCGCCCCTGAAGAGCTGGAAGAACTTAGTCGGGGCTTAAAGAGAGCAAAGGCGTATTGGGTCGCATTGTATGAAAAACTGCGGTCAAAAGCCGGTGAGACCACTCTATTGGGTACAGCCACAAAGGAAGCGCTGGAAGCCAAAGCCGAAATGAAAGCAGTTAACAACCGTCTGACAGAGATCAACAGCGACCTGCAAAAGATTGAAGAGAGCGGCAAGGCAGCCGGTGAGGGCATGAAAAAACCGGCGGAGTCTGTCAAAGCCACAAACGAGCAGCTGGACGAATTTGAGAAACAGGCCAAGAAAGCTTACGAATACGCCACGGAACAGGCCAAAAAATACGCGGACCAGGTCATTGCCTGGGAAGAGAAGATCAAATACGCCCGGATGTCCACCGAGGACAAGATCCGGGAGTTGTCCCGCAAGGGATTGACAGACGAAGAGCAGTGGAATGACCGGCGCCTGCAGGCCGAGGAGAAACTGGCAGCTGCCAAAGAGGCCATGCGGCAAAAGGATTACCAGCAGGCTGAAAAACTTGCCAAGGATGCCGAGGGGCTTTATGCCGGCCTGGCTGAAGAGATCAAAAAGACCGACAACGGCACCGATGTGGTGGTCAAATCCATCGGCGAAACCAAAGAGATCGCCA
>QKDP01000335.1 GCA_003252055.1 Desulfobacter postgatei
ATTCCCAGGGCGAAAAAGGCTTTTTAAAGATCTGATGAACGTTGTGCCAAATCAATTATACCCTGCCGTTTTGTTTGACAATTTTTTTACATATGTATAAGTTTGCCATTATCGGTAAAAAGGTCGATCCTGAAAACGCTTTTATACAATTTTATAAAAAATGATTTAAAGGAGGCAAAATGGAGTCGTTAGAACAAATCTTAAAACAAATCAACATTGATAAATATATAGAGATGGTGACCTACTGGGTGACCACCTACTCTGTAAAGATCATTGCCGCGCTGCTGGTTCTGGTGATAGGGAAATGGCTGGCCAGAAGAATTACAAATGTGATCACCAGATTGATGGAAAAAAACAAGGTGGATATCACGCTTGTGCGATTCCTTGACAGCATCATGTACTATTCCTTTATGGTGATGGTCGTCATTGCTGCCGCCGGCCAGCTGGGCATCAATACCACCTCCTTTCTGACCATTGTGGGTGCTGCCGGCCTGGCTATTGGTCTTGCATTGAAGGATTCTTTGTCCAATTTTGCTTCAGGCGTGATGCTGGTGCTGTTCAGACCTTACAGGGTCAATGACTATGTGGACATTGGTGGGGTAGCCGGAAATGTTGTGAGTATATCCTTGTTCACCACGGAGTTGAATACCGTGGATAATCAAAAAGTGATCGTGCCCAATGCCAGCATTACGTCCAATGTTATTACCAATGTTACGGCCAACCCCACCCGCCGGGTAGATCTTGTTATCGGCATTGGTTATAATGATGATATAAAAAAAGCCAAAGAGGTTATCCAGGGTGTTCTGGCAGAAGAAAAGCGAATTCTTCCCGAACCTGCGCCACTTATTGCTGTGTCTGAACTCGCGGATTCCAGCGTTAACTTTGTGGTCCGGCCCTGGGTCAAAACAGGGGATTACTGGGGGGTATATTTTGCCCTCCATGAAAACATCAAGCTGGCCCTTGATGCCAATGGTATCAGCATCCCCTTTCCCCAGCAGGATGTTCATATGTACCAGGAAACCAAAGAATAACAGCCATGGGCTTGACATCGTCCTTTGATGCTCCGGCCCAATCCTCAACAAAGCATGAACGTGATTAAAGAAAACAAATCCTCATCTGCCGGGTCTGGTTTTCAACACATCAGCGGCATCCTTGACCCGGGTCTGGTCGAGTAAATGGCGGGCATATGCGCTTGCCCGGGAAAAACTTGTCTCCATCACAGTGGCCTGGACCCTGGGCAGGAATTGGGGGTCCACACTGAGGGTGGTGATACCCACCCCGATCAGAAAGGGGATGTGGTCGGGATCATGGGCCATCTCTCCGCACACGGATACATCAATGCCGTGGCCGGCGGCCGCCGTTGCAATTTTTGCAATGCCGCGGTTCACGGCAGGATGATAAGGGATATAGTGCTCGGCCACCAGTTTGTTGCCCCGGTCCGCACCTAACATATACTGGATAAAGTCATTGGTGCCGATGGAAAGAAAATCTGCCAGTTCTGCAAATTCATCTATGGTGGCAAGCACCGAAGGCAGTTCAATCATCATGCCTACCTCAGGATCGTTTTTGTGGGGTACGCCTTCCTGTTCCAGCTGACGGATACATTGGGTCATTACCTGTTTTGCCGCCAGAAATTCGTCAATGGAGGATATTAATGGAAACATCAGGCGGACCTTTTCCTTGCCATGGGCCGCCCTTAAAATGGCTTTGATCTGGGCCTGGAAAATCTGGTGATGCTTTAAGGAAAAGCGAATGGAGCGCAAACCTAAAGCCGGATTGGCCTCCTGGATAAAATCCGTGTGTTTTATGACCTTGTCTCCGCCGGCATCCAGGGTGCGCACCGTGGTGACGGTTCCTGGTTCGGTCTTGTCAAACAGCCCCTTATAAATAAGGTATTGCTCGTCTTCCGAAGGAAAACCGGACCGGATCAGAAACGGGAATTCCGTACGGTAAAGGCCAATGCCTTCAGCTTTCAGTTCCCGGGCCAGGCGAATTTCACTAAGCAGGTTGATATTGGCAAGCAACCGGATGCGTCTGTTGTCAAGGGTGTAGGTGGCCGACTGCATCTCGTGGGTTTTTGCCCGGTTCTCAGCCTCCTGTTTGGCCTTGAATATGGAAAGGGTGTTATCGTCCGGATTGATGTAAATATTGCCCTGGCCTGCATCCAGCAGCAGCCGGGTGGTGTCGGGCAGATCCAGAAATACGGGGTCATCGGCAATGATCAGCGGAATGGACAGGGACCGGGCAAGGATGGTGACATGGGAGGTGACGCCGCCGCCCACAAGTACAATACCCCGGATGCCGTCGGCGGTAAGTTTCATCATGTCCGAGGGATAAATGTCCTGGGTAACGAAAATAGTTCCCCTGTCTGCGGCTTTGGGCGTGTGCACGGCCTTGAGATGAGATAAAAGACGTATGCCCAAGTCCTCAACATCCACGGCTTTTTCCTGCATATAGGCATGGGGACTGTCCGAAAAGACTTTCATGTATTTCAGTGCTACCTGCTGGATGGCTGCCACAGGAGAGATGCCCTGTTCTACCAGGGTTTTCATTTTTCCTGTGAAATTCTTGTCCTTGAGCATCATGAAATGGGCCGTGAAAATCAAAGATTCGCTTTCCGGAAGACTTGAGGCAAATTTATCCTGCAGGTCCTTTAATTCATCAATGGTTTTTTCCACGGCGGTTTGAAAATCAGCCAGGGAATAGGTGATATTGGCTGTGTCCGCCTCAAACAGGATGGCTTTGCGTTTTCTTCTCGAAGGCCGGATCGTGCCAAGGGCTGAGCCGGATCCGTTGGATTTGCCTTTAATAAAAGCAGGAAATTTTTTTGAAATGGTGTCTGCATCTTCGCTCAGATCAGCCGACTCGGGCGTCAGGGCCATGAGCAGTCTTGCATTTTCAATGGCACCGGCCAGCTGGGTGGCGGCAGTTCTCAATGCACGCTCATCAAGCAGGGTAAAATGGTCCATCTCTCGTTGCTGGACCACCAGAACGCCGATTTTCACCACCCCCCGCCGGATGGGAACACAAAGAAAAGAATTAAATGGTTCTTCTCCGGCATTGTCAAAATATTTGAACCCCGGGCTTGTTCTTGCGTTTCCCACCCGCAGAACCCGGTCTTGGGAGAAGCACTGGCCCACCAGGCCTTCTCCGGGCAGCATCCTGACCCGGTCAACGGCTTCGGGCTTCAGGCCCCGGGTGGCTTTCAGGACCAGGTCTTTGGAACGTGCGTCAAAAAGATAGATGGAGCAGACATGGGCTTTGAGGTGCTTTGCCACAAGTTCTGTGGCACCGGTCAGAAATGCTTCAATGTCCGATCCGCTGGTGATGATGGAGGCAAGCTCCCCCATGTCGAACAGCAGGTTAAGATGGTCGGGTTCTTTTCGTTTCATGTTTTTTTCGTTGCTCCACAGGCGATACACCTGCCCCCAATACAAATTTATTCGCAATGCACAGGCTCTAATCTAATTTGAAACAGTTCAAGATTCAATGAAAAAAGACCGGCCCAAAACAGTTTG
>QKDP01000318.1 GCA_003252055.1 Desulfobacter postgatei
TCCCAAGGGCGATATCTTCAGCCTCCATGTCATGGAAGCGTTTGCCAATCATTGCATTTGCAGCCGTGGCTTGGCCGTTCATAAGCCAGCAGATAAGATCAATGGCGTGAACACACTGGTTCATCAGCACGCCGCCGTCGTGTTCCCATGTGCCGCGCCAGGCGGTCTGGTCATAATATGCCTGATCGTGTCCCCAGCGCACAATCACCGAGCCGTGACTGATTTTTCCAAACCGTCCGGCGGCAACATCCTTTTGCAGATTCCTGACAACGGGAAAATAACGGAAGATATGCCCCATGGCAATTCGCCTGTTCTTTTGTTCGGAAATATCAAGCAGTTCTCTGGCCTGGCTTGCCTTCATACTCATGGGCTTTTCAAGAAGAATATGGGACCTGCTGAGCATGGCCGCTTTTGCCATGGCATAGTGCAGCCCTGAAGGCGCCGTTATTGAGGTTATGTCAGGGTTTTCCTTTTGAAGCATCTCTTGATAATCCGTATATGTTTTTACGGTATGCTTTATTTGATGCTTTTTTTTGCCTGGCAACTTACAGGAATCAAGCAACTTGTCAAAAACCCCGGGGGCTGTGCCTGCAACGGCGCAGAGCAAAAGGCCGCTGTTCCTTTTTGTTATGGCCATGACGTGTTTGACGGCAATCCGGCCGCATCCGATAAGTGCTACCCGAAGAATTTTCCCAGCCATTTTCTCTCCTTAGAGCTTCCATGAGAAGGCTCTTAATGATTCCAGTGAGTATGAGGCTGTGTCGGCTTCAACAGTCTGCGCCATAGGTTTTTAGATAGTTTTCGATCTTTGCTTTCATTGGATCATCCAGAACAATTTTGCCCTCTATTTCCCGGTTGTATAGAAAATCAATGATCTCCCGTATGGTAACAATGGCAAAAATGGGAATGCCAAGGGTGTCTGCCACCTCTTCCAGGGCATTTTTATCTGTTTTCCCCTTTTCCTGGCGGTTGACGCTGATGACAATGCCGCAAACCTGAGGATTGCTGCATCCTTTTAGAATTTCCAGGGATTCCCAGATGGCCTTGCCCGAAGTGATGACATCATCCACCAGAATCAGCCGGGTGTCCGGGGTCAGAGGCATGCCCACCACAGCGCTTTTATCGGCATAGGTTTTAGCTTCCTTGCGGTTGAACACATACCCTTTGTCAATGCCCATCTCGGCCAGGGCACAGGCTGCTGTGATGCACAAAGGAATACCCTTGTAGGCAGGTCCGTAAATTCCGTGAAAATCTTCTTTGAAATGGGCGTATATGGCCTTGGCATAATAGGTGCCCAACTTTTTAATCTTTAATCCGGTGTCAAACATGCCGGTGTTGATAAAATAGGGGGCAATTCGGCCGCTTTTCAGTTCAAACTCACCAAACTTCAGGGCATTGCACTGCACCAGAAACTCAATAAATTCCTCTTTGTAATTCATTCTTCATCCTCAAGCTATAGATTGAACGAAAACCTGTGTTTGGACGAAAAGTTGCCCAGATGCAAGGCGCAGAAAAATTTGTAACCGGAGCAACCTGGAAGGTTGTGAGGATTGCAAATTTTTCTGCAACGCCGCAGATGGGTGACTTTTCGTTCAAACACCCACTACTGGCAGCGCCAGGCTGCATATTCATTTAACGGCACCGGCTTTCCGGTTTTCAACAGCGCCCGGGTATTAAAATCCGCCATGGTTCTCAAGGCCTTTGATCCAAACACCGGCCCGTCCGTACATACTACGGCGTGGCCACAGACACAGGCCCCGCATACCCCGAACCCGCATCTCATGTACCGTTCCAGGGAGACCTGGCAGGGGATATCGTGGGTTTCACAAATCTCAAACACCTTTGCCATCATGATTTCCGGACCACAGGCATAGACCATATCAAAACCAGGGGCAGAACTATCCGCCAACTCTTTTACTTTCTGTGCTTTTATTTTTTGCACCAGGATATCCGTCACAAACCCTTTATATCCCTTTGATCCGTCATCGGTACAGATTTCAGTTTTTGCCGCAAACCGGTCCGGATAGAGCAGAAAAGATTTGGACCGGGCCCCCTGGATCAGCAGAACCTCAGGCCCGTTATCGGTCTGAAAAGCCTCCACAAGGGGGGCAAGCGGTGCCATGCCGCAGCCGCCGGCCACAACGGCAACTCGCTTATGACCGCTTCCCATATTAAATCCGTTACCAAAGGGCCCCCGGATACCGATTTTATCACCAGACCCAAGAGATACGGCTCTTTTGGAAAAAACACCCTTTGCCTCCACGGTAATGCCGAAACGGTCCGAACTGTGATGGGAGATGGTGTAGGGTTTTTCATCCACGCCCGGAATCCACACCATGACAAACTGACCCGGTTTGAAGTCAATGGATTGATTGATATAAAGGGTGGCAAATTCGGGACTGTGAACCTCCTTGTCCGCCACCTTGACCATGGCGGGCATCAGCTGTGTAATCATAGCACCTCCCTGTGGGCTGCGCCCCGGATCTCTTCCATGGTGGTGTCGTGGGCTGCCAGCCAGTCGTTGATCTCCTTATTTACCTTATCAAACACGGTAATACCCCGGTACCCCACGGCCGTTCCGATTCCCACAAGCGTCGCTCCTGCCATGATGATCTCGATGGCATCTGTTCCCGTGCTGATGCCGCCCAGGCCAATGATGGGAATGGAGACGGATCGAAAAATATCGTACACGCAGCGCACGGCAATGGGTTTGATCATGGGGCCGGAAAGTCCGCCCTTTTTAAAGGATAGCACAGGATATCGGGACTCGATGTCAATGACCATACCCGGTCCTGCCGTATTAATGGCGCAGATGGCATCGGCACCGGCATCCTCACACGCCTTGGCAATGGCTGCGATATCCGGGGCAGCCGGCGTAAGCTTGGCAATCAGGGGAACATGAATCACCTTTTTAACCGCTGCCACAACATCATGGGAGGACTGGGCGTTAACCCCGAAAATCATGCCGTGCTTATCCGAATTGGGACAGGAGATATTCAGTTCAATAAAGTCCGGCCCCTTGGCAGATACAAACTCCGCCACCCGGACAAATTCGTCCACAGACCCGCCGTAGATGCTGGCGTTTATGGGAAAGGCCCGGTCTGACAGTTCCTGCCACTCTTCTTCCATGTTCAGGTAACCCGGGGAGGGCAGGCCCACGGCATTGATCATACCGTTGCCAAGGTCAATGACCGTTGGATTCTTATGCCCCTCCCGGGGGGCAGGTCCAATGGATTTCATGGTGGGAAGCCCGCACCCGCTTTCCCAGACCCGTTCCAGAATAGCTTTATTGTTGCCGAGTACGCCTGATGCCAGCACCAGGGGCGTGTGAAGGGTCTTCCCTAAAAAAGTAATTTGCATCAATATCCTTTAGAACTTGTCATAAAATATCATATCATCCTCCACACCCATCTCGTGAAGGCTGTGAATAACGGAATCAATCATGGGCGGCGGTCCGCACAGGTAATACTCAATCTCAGCCGGATCTTCATGGGTGCTTAAGTATGCATCCACAAGA
>QKDP01000377.1 GCA_003252055.1 Desulfobacter postgatei
ACCCGGGGCCAGATCGTGGATGCCATTCACGGTGAGAATTATGCTGTGACCGAGCGCAGCATTGATGTTATTATTGTTGGATTACGCAAAAAACTGGGTGCCTATTCATCGTGTATTGAAACTGTTCGAGGCGTGGGATATCGTTTTAAGGAATAGGCTTAATGCACCGTAAAAAAACAAAGCTGATCTGGCGGATCTTTCCATCATTTCTTGTTATTATTCTTTTGTCATTGACCGTGGAGGCCTGGTATTCCACCAGCTATTTCAAAAGTTTTTTTCTTGAAACCGCCCGGCGTGAACTCATGGTCAGGGCATTTTTGATGCAGGACCGGTTTGCCCGTGCCCTGTATGTGGACGGGTTGTCTCCACCGCAGATTGATGCCCTGTGCAAAAAATGGGGAGAAAAAATTCAGACCCGCATTACGGTTATTCTGCATTCAGGAGAGGTGATCGGAGACTCCTTTGCCAGGGTGGAGACCATGGAAAATCACCGGAAACGGCCTGAAATTCAGAAAGCACTTTCCGGTGAAAAGCGTATGGCGATACGCTACAGTCCCACCCTTGATAAGAACATGATGTATATCGCCCTTCCCGTTGACAGCCGGTCTGACCCCGCTGTGATTCGCACGGCTGTTGCCATTTCGGATATCGACGCCAAGGTTGCGGACATGCGTAATTCAATTTCCCTGGTTCTGGTTTTGACCACCATGGCTGCGGCCTTGGCAAGCCTGTATGTTTCAAGACGCATTACCAGGCCCGTGGAGCAGATGCGCCAAGGTGCCCAGGAGTTTTCCAAGGGCAACCTGACCAACCGACTGCCCTGTCCGGATACCGACGAGCTGTCCCAGCTGGCCGAGGCCATGAATCTCATGGCCTCGGAACTTGATAAAAAGATCATGGATGTCAAAAACCGCAGCCGGGAGCTTGAAGCGGTTCACGCCAGTATGCAGGAGGGCGTAATCGCCATTAACGGCCAGGAGCAGATCATCACCATCAATAAGGCTGCTGCCAAAATATTTGACTTCTCGCCGGAAACGCTGAAAACAAAGCATGTGCTTGAGGTGGCCAGAAATTATGATTTGCAGGTATTCTTTAAAAAAGCCCTTGCCACCAGTGAACCTGTGGAAGATGATATTGTAATTGATGCAGATGAGCGCATGGTGCTCAATATTCACTCTTCAGCCCTGTATGATGCCCATGACAAGCGCATGGGCACCCTGATTATTTTCCATGACATCACCCGGATCCGGCTGCTTGAAACCATGCACAAGGATTTTGCGGCAAATGTTTCCCACGAATTAAAAACCCCGTTGACCACGATCAAAGGGTTTATTGAGACCCTTCAGCAGATGATGGCCGATGGCCTGAGCGCGTCAGCCCCGGATTTTGCTGTCCAGTCCGGCCGGTTTCTGGGTATCATTGAAAAAAACGTCAACCGCATGGTCAGTCTGATTGATGACCTTCTGGCCCTTTCAAGACTGGAGCGCCTTAAAGGGACCGATGTTCAGCTTGAGGCCCACCCCCTGGCCGATCTGATCCAAAAGGTCGTTAGGTTCTGCGCGGACAGGGCCCGGTCCCGGGGGATAACCATGGAAGTCCACTGCCCGGATGCCATTGCTGCTATGGTGGACCCCACGCTCATGGAGCAGGCTGTGTTTAATCTGGTGGATAATGCCATAAAGTACAGCGGTGACGGGACATGCGTTACCATTAATGCAGAATTAAAGGACCGCAATATACAAATCCAGGTCAAAGATACGGGCCAGGGCATTGATGCGGCGCATCTGTCAAAAGTATTCAACCGGTTTTACAGAGTGGATAAGGGCAGAAGCCGCGACCAGGGTGGCACAGGACTGGGGCTGGCCATTGTCAAACATATTGTCAAGTACCACAACGGCAACATTGAGGTGGAAAGCCGGCGCGGGAAGGGGACATGTTTTACCATCACCATTCCCGGTGCCACGAGATTATAAGTCCGGGTACAGGGCCCGGGCATTTTTTCCGAGCACCATCCGTTTTTGATCCAGGGTCAGCCGTGACTGGTCAATGTCCCTGTAATACCTGTCAGGGGTAAGCAGGGGATAATCCGTGCCAAACAGAACTTTTTCCAGTACCCCGGCCTTGAGCGCCATGTCGTAGATTTCCGGGTCATAAAGAAATACGGACGCGGCCGTATCATACCAGATGTTTTTAAGCCGTTCTTTCATCTGTTTTTTCATGATGTGATAAAAGAAGATGCCACCGCCCCAGTGGGCAAGAATGATTTTGTTGTCTGAAAAGGTCCGGGCCAGATGATCAATCTGCTCAAGGGTTACTGGGGTTTTTCCCGGATAGGAGTGACCCAAAGGCTCATTGGTATGGATCATACAGGGTAAATTGCCCTTGCTCTTGAGTACATCCATCACAGGCCTCAGAAGCCGGATAGCCCTGTCATCAATGCCGGACAAGTAAAAGGCCAGTTCCCCAACCCCGGAAAGCCCGGCATCAATACAGCGTTCAGCCTCCTTTGCCGCACCTTCCCAGGAGAGATCAAAACAGGCCAGACCCCGCAACCGTTTCGGGTGGGCGATAACCGCCTCAATCACCGCATCATTGTTTTTTTTTGTGGATTCGGGATTACGCCATGGAAACCCTGAGACAATGGAGACTGCCACTTCATGTTGATCCATGGCGTCAATCAGTTGAGATACCGTTGCAATTTTTGCCTTTGGGGAATGATATAGAAGCTTGAATTCAGGTTCGTTGTCAAAGAACGGGGTTCTGTCATCTGCAACTGCCTGGAAAAAAAGATGGGTATGGGAATCTATAATCACGGCATTTCCCTCAAATGATAAAGATTGAAAAAAGCTAACAGGCAATATATATTAAATTCCCTGCTCAAACAAGGGCGAACAAGGGACGAGGTGATGGATTACTATCCGATTTTTTTAGATATAAAAGACAGATGCTGTCTTGTGGCCGGCGGTGGAGCAGTGGGAACAAGAAAGGCCTTTGGCCTTGTCCGGGCAGGTGCCCGGGTTATCGTGGTCAGCCTTGGCTTTTCAGAGGAATTGTCAAATACGCCGCTTGACGCCATCACTTTGAAGAAAAAAGAATTTGAGGATTCGGATCTGGACGGCATGAGCCTGGTTTTTGCCGCCACAGATAATATGCAGTTAAATGCCAGGATACGGCAGGCGGCCCAAAAGAAAAATGTATTGTGCAATATTGCTGACGGCCGGGACAAAGGGGATTTTATCCTGCCGGCAGTGGTGGACAGGGGTGATCTTTTATTTGCCGTATCTACCTGCGGGGCAAGTCCGGCCCTTTCAAGGCGCCTGCGCATGGAACTTGAGACACGTTTCGGTCCTGAATACGGTATGCTTGCAGTGCTTTTAGGCCGCATCAGAGCCATTTTACTGGAACGGGAACATGATCCCAAGGGGCACCGCAAAGCATTTTGTGCCTTGCTGGATACGAATTTGCCTGAAATGATTGCCGCAGGACAAACCCGGCAGATTGATGCCGTGCTTGCCAGGGTTCTGGGTGACGGCTTCAGCCTGGAAAGGCTTATGCCGGAATTCGGTACCCGGGAGTTGTAATGTTTATGAATATTCCTTTTATCCTTTTGCAGTGCGCAACGTTTTTTTACCTGATCAGTACGGCCGGGTATTTTTGTTATCTGTTTTACCAGAAAAACCGGATCCAGCAGACCGCCTTAGGCGCTGTGGGTATCGGGACCGTGGTTCATCTGGTTGCCATTGTTCTGCAAAGCGCGGCACTTGGCGGGCTGCCCATCTATACCCTTGGCCAGAGTCTGTCCATGGCAGGCCTGTCCCTTGCTGCCATGTTCATCTATGTGCAGTACCGGTTCCATTTAAAAATTCTTGGTGTGTATGCCACGGCCATGATCAGTGTCCTCATGTTTGCGGCCATTTTTCTGCCCGAGGCAGCCAAAACCCCGGACAAGATATACAAGGGTATTTTCTTTTTTGGGCACATTATCCTTATTTTTACCGGAGAGTCCATGCTGGCCCTGGCCTGCGGTGCCGGTATCCTTTATCTGATTCAAGAGCAGGGCATCAAAGGCAAAAGTCCGGGATTCTTTTTCAAACGGCTGCCGTCTTTGGGTTTTCTGGATGCCGTATCCTATACCTGTATTACCACCGGGTTTGCTTTGCTTACCTTTGGGCTTGTCACCGGCTTTATTTATGCCAGATCCGTGTGGGGCAATTTCTGGCGATGGGATGTCAAAGAGGTATTTTCACTGGTGGCCTGGCTGGTATATGCGGCGCTTTTGCATCTGCGGCTTAATTCGGGGTGGCGGGGGCGTAATTCCGCGGTTATGTCCGTGATTGGCTTTATCATACTACTTTTTACCTTCCTGGGGGTGAATTTTTTCCTTGGTGGGCATCACCAGGGGTTCACCCAATAAGAACAGGACACAGATTAACCCATTATGCCAAAGATAATTCTGATTGGTGCCAGCCATAAGACCGCGCCTGTGGAACTCAGGGAAAAACTGTCTTTTTCCCAGGAGCAAATTGAAACGGCCCTGGAATTTATAAAACAGGATCCGGGTATTAAAGAAGGCCTGGTTTTTTCCACCTGCAACCGTCTGGAATTTCTCTATATGCCGGGAAAAGAGGCGTTGGAAAGCAAAGACGGAGTTGATGCTGTTATACGGTTTATCTCTGAACTAAAGCAGTTACCTGTTTCTGAATTCAAGTCATCCCTGTACATCCATAAAGGTGACGATGCTGTCCGCCATCTGTTCTGCGTGGCTGCAAGCCTTGATTCCATGGTGGTGGGAGAACCCCAGATTCTGGGACAGGTAAAAAAGGCCTATAAAACCGCCGTAAGCGCCGGTACCACAGGGGTCTTGCTCAACCGCCTGATGCATAAATCCTTTTCCGTGGCAAAACGGGTGAGAAAACAGACCGGCATTGGTGATAATGCCGTCTCCATTTCCTATGCCGCTATTGAACTTGCCCATAAAATTTTTGCCGATCTTGCCACCAAAAGCGTCATGCTCATCGGGGCTGGTGAGATGGCGGAACTGGCTGTTGAACACCTGATGGCCCACCAGGTGAAAAAGATTGTGGTGGCGAACCGCACATTTAAAAACGCCCTGGAACTGGCCCGCAAGTTCAACGGTCAGGCTGTCCAGTATGAGGAACGGGAATCTGCGCTGGTGGATGTGGATATTATTATCAGTTCCACCGGGGCCACGGATTATGTGTTAACCCGTGACCAGGTCAAGGGTATCATGAAAAAAAGACAGAACAAAACCCTGTTTTTCATTGATATTGCCGTGCCCAGGGATATTGACCCCCGGATCAATAAAATATCCAATGCCTATGTTTATGATATTGACGATTTGAAAAATATTGTTGAAACAAATATCAGCCAGCGGGAGCAGGAAACCATAAGGGCGCAACGGTTTGTGGAGGAAGCCTTGCTGGCTTTCCGCCGATGGCTGGATGAGCTGGCCGTGGTGCCCACCATCAAGGCCATCAACCGCAAAATGACTGACATTGTGGACCTGGAATACGAGAAAACCCTGGCCGGGCTGCCCCATCTGTCAAAGGCGGATGCCGAATCCATCCGCAGGATGACAAGGGCCATTGCGTCCCGTGCCATCCATGATCCCATTTTATTTTTGCGTAACACCGGTGATCACCGGGACGATTCTTTGTATTTGAATGTAGCCCGGCAGCTGTTTAATCTGGATATCCCGGATCACAATTAGTGAAGGTAGTCTAAATGAAATTATTAAGACGGTTGGTCATTTTTTTATTGTTATGTACATGCATGGCTTTCTTTGGCTATGCTTACCTGATCAACCATCAGGTGGCCGGGCGGTTCAAAGACCGATTGTGGGATGTGCCGGCCAAAGTATATGCACGTCCCATGACCCTTTATCCGGGGGTGCAGCTGTCCGCCAAATCCCTTGAACAGGAACTGAATCTGCTGGGATACCGAAAGGTTGCAACCCAGGCGCAGCTGACTGTGCCGGGCACGTATACCCATTATCAGGGCCGGTTTGTTCTCAATTGCCGGCCCTTTGATTTTGGTGAGCAGCGTCGCCCCGTACGCAGCATAGAGCTAACCATATCCGGCAGCCGCATTACCCTGCTTAAAAGCCGGGGCAGCAGCGCTGACATGGAACAGCTGGACCCTGTGCTGATCGGGCAGTTTTACCCTTCTTCCATGGAAGACCGTATTATTCTTGACACTGAAGATATTCCGGCATTACTTAAAAAAACCATTGTTGCGGTGGAGGATAAAAATTTTTATTCCCATTACGGTATTGATTTTAAATCCATTTTTCGGGCCATTGTGGCTAATATTCGCCAGGGCCGGCTTACCCAGGGCGCCAGTACCCTGACCCAGCAACTGGCAAAAAATTTTTTCCTTTCCCCTGAAAAAACACTTAAACGAAAGATCAGCGAAGCCTTTGTTGCAGTTGCCATTGAGCGCCAGTTTACCAAGGATGAAATCCTTGAAGCCTATATTAACGAAGTTTACCTGGGCCAGGACGGTTCCAGGGCCATACACGGGTTTGGCCTGGGGGCTCAATTTTACTTTGGCAAGTCTTTGGAGCTGCTCTCCCCAGGGGAAACCGCACTTTTGGTGGGCATGCTTAAAGGACCGTCCGTCTACAATCCAAGGGCTCACCCGGACCGGGCCATGGCCCGGCGAAACACTGTGCTTGGCCTCATGGCAGACCAGGGGCTCATTTCATCCACCGAGCTTACAAAATCACTTGGCCGTCCCTTAAGCGTTATTCCGGTACCCCGGCAATGGCGGTTTCCCTTTTACCTGGATCTGGTTAAGCGCAGGCTGCTTAAAGAATACCGTGAAAAAGATTTAAAAACCATGGGCCTGCGTATTTTCACCCCTTTGGATCCTTTGGTGCAGCTGGCTGCGGAAAAGGGGGTGGCGGATTTCATGGCGGGCAGAAATGCAAAGCTTCAGGCCGGTGTGGTGGTAACGGCCAGTGCCACCAATGAGATCCAGGCCCTGGTGGGGGGAAAGCAACCCAAATACAAAGGGTTTAACCGTGCCCTGGATGCAAAGCGTCCCATCGGTTCCCTGGTGAAGCCTGCGGTATACCTTTCGGCCTTGGAACAGCCTGAAAATTATACCCTGGTGACCCGGATCAATGACGGGCCAGTTTCATTGAAAAGTGGCGGCGGTCTTTGGCAGCCCATGAATTTTGACAATATATTCCATGGGCAGCTGCCCTTGTACCAGGCACTGGTCCACTCCTACAATACGTCCACGGTCAGGCTTGGCATGGATCTTGGTTTGGAAACTGTTTTTGCAACCATGGAACAGCTGGGATTCAAACCCACTGCCCCGCTTGTGCCGGCAATGCTTTTAGGCAGTTTTGAGATGACCCCTGTCCAGGTTGCCCAGGTCTATCACACCCTGGCCTCGGGGGGGTTCTACACACCGGCCCGGGTCATAAAAGCCGTTTATACCCCTGAGGGGGAAACGCTCCAGCGCTATCCGTTGCGCATTGAACAGCACCTGGATCCGGGCGCCGTATTCCTGGTGGACAAAACACTCCAGGCTGTGGTCCGCGAAGGTACTGGAAGGTCTTTGTCCAGATGGCTTTCCCCGGATCTTGGCATTGCCGGAAAGACCGGTACCACCAATGATCTGCGGGATACCTGGTTTGCAGGGTTCTCCGGAAACCGCCTGGCCGTGGTCTGGGTGGGCCGGGATGACAACCAGTCCACAGGGCTCACCGGGGCAACTGGCGCCATGCAGGTTTTTGGCCGGATCATGGCTCAGATTCCCAATACGCCCCTGGTCCTGACGCCACCGGAGAGTATTGAGTGGGCGGTTATCAATCCCCAAACCGGGCTTCGTGCGAATGACAATGCCCCCGGTGCCCTTGCCGTGCCTTTTATCCGCGGGTCTGCCCCTGTTGTTTATGATCCTGTTCCCGACACTGTTCCTGACCCAGGTACTGACGTGGAACCCCCAACCCCGGCAGCCCCCGGACCTGATAAGCACCCGGTGCAGAAAAAAAAGCCGCGATATCTCATTGACTTGCTCAAGGATGTATTCAAATGAAAAAGTATTGTTTTTATTTCGTTGTTTCCATGGCCCTTATCGTTCTATCCGCCTGTGCGCAAAAACAACCTGTCCCATTGCCCCCCCAGTCCCACCGGCCCCCTGAATCCGTGCCTGAGATCGGCGGGCCTGTATCGGATCAACGTGCTATGCCGGAGAGGCGGCGGGAGTTGAACCCGCGTCATATCACAGAGTCTGTACCTGGTCAAAGCACTGTGCCCGATGATTCGTCAGTTGCGGGCAAAAGGGAGGACCAGAACCCGCTTCTGTCTGCCGTGCGGCCTGTTCAGCGTCCAAGGCCCGAGGCCTTGACCCGGATGATTGAAAATGCCCAGAATCAGCTGCGCCGCAAACAGCCGCAGCTTGCCTTTTCCACCCTGGAGCAGGCGTTGTACATTGATGGTCAGGACCCGCTGGTCTGGCACCTGATGGCAAGGGCTCAGTTTGACCAGGGAAATATTGACCAGGCAGTTTCCCTGGCCAAAAAATCCGAGAGTCTTGCTGCTGCGTATCCGGAAGTAAAGGAAAAAAACGCTGTGCTTCTTCGCCAAGCCGGGCAGCGTTGATGAAATAACCCCGAAATTTAGGCGTGGGCACAAAAAAGATCAGGCCATGAACGATCTGACCCAGTCGTTGACCGGATGATCAATAAGATTGTCGCGGCTGCCTTGCTGGACAATTTTGCCCTGGTTCATCAGGATGATCTGTGATCCGGCGGCAAAGGCTTCTTTGTGGTCATGGGTGACAAATATGGTGGTGATGTGCAGCCTGGAGAAAATCCGGGTGAGTTGGTCCAGCAGGTGTTTTCGCAAGACCCGGTCCAGTGCGCTTAACGGCTCGTCCAGCATGAGCAGTCTGGGGTCCGGGGCAAGGGTTCTTGCCAGGGCCACCCGCTGGCGTTCACCCCCGGACAGTTCATCCACCTTTCTGTTTTCAAACCCTTTAAGATTGGTCAAAGCCAGCATTTCTGCCACAATCGGGGTTTGTTCCTGTCTGGGCATACCCTTCATTTTCAGGCCGAATGCAATGTTGTGAAATACATCCAGATGGGGAAACAGGGCATAGTCCTGGAACATCATGCCGAAATTGCGTTTGTGCGGGGCCAGATCCAGGATGGAGGCGCCGTTGAACAGGATATCGCCTGAGTCCGGTGTATCAAGCCCTGCAATCATACGTAACAGCGTGGTTTTTCCGCAGCCCGAAGGACCGAGCACGGACAGCCGGCTGCCCCGGGGCAGAGCAAGGTTGATGTTGTTTAGAACATAGCTGCCTGTCGCACTGGTTTTGCTTAAGTTGTGTATGATCAGTTCATGTTCCATTAAAATTGCTGTATTCCTTTTGAACTGATTTTTTCAATGAGAATAAATCCGGCTGCCGTGACCGTCATGAGAAGGGTGGCGATGGCCATGGCCTGGCCGTGATTCATAGCACCCGGCTGGCCTAAAAATCGGTAAATGGCCAGAGGGATGGTGGGGGTGCGCGGACCTGCCGTGAAAATGGTGGCGCCAAATTCACCCATGCTGATGGTAAAGGCAAACACGGCGCCTGCTGTCAGTGCCCCTGATATCAGTGGCAGGTCAATGCATCTGAATATTTTTCCAGGGCCGGCGCCTAACATGGCGGCAGCCTCCCTGATGTTATCGGGAATACTTTTCAGGGCAGGCAGCACCGCCCGAAGCACAAAGGGAAATCCCACCAGGGCATGGACGAACGGGACAAGCAGAACTGAAGACCGTAAGTTCAGCGGCGGCCGGTCCAGGGTGATGATGATGCCGAATCCCAGGGTGACTGCTGAAGTGGACAGGGGCAGCATAAACAACGGGTCAAAAAAGGCGGCAAGGCCTTTTGCTTTTACCCGGTCCAGGCGGTTCAGGCAAAGGGCTGCGCACAGGCCGGTCACAAGGGCGATAATAAGGGCTGTTCCCGCAAAGATAAAAGAGAACTTAACCGCCGTAAAAGGCGGGACATGGAAAATGGAAGTTGAAGGATTGTCAAAAATGGCCCGGTAGTAAATCAGGGACAATTGCCCGTCATGGACCAGGGACTTTCCTGTAAGGGCTGCTAAGGGGAAAAGGCATAACAGGATAATAAAACCGGCACTGCTTGTAACTGCTGCCTTTTCCCTGAATTTTTCCGGTCGTTTAAAATTGGTGTGCCCTGCCTTTGGCACAAAGCGGACAGCCTTTCGGGAAAAGGCGGTGTAAAGGCCCATGAACACCAGAGTAAACCCGATTTGAAGCAGGGAGAGAAAAGATGCCACCGGCAGGTTGAACATATGGGCGGCCTGACGGTAGATCTCTGCCTCTATGGTGGAATAGGCAGGTCCCCCAAGAATCAGAATGATGCCAAAGCTTGAAAAACAGAAGATGAACACCAGAAAGGATGCCGCCCATACCGCGGGCTTGAGAAGGGGCAGGGTAATATGGATAAATGTCTGAAACGGTCCTGCCCCGAGCATGGCTGCCGCCTCCTGGATATTTGCCCGCAACCCTGTCCAGAAACTGGTCAGAATTCTGAGCATGACCGAAAAATTGTAAAATACATGGGCCATGAAAATGAGAACCAGCGGGTGGCGGATATTTAACATGCCCAGCCATCCGTTTTTTCCGACACTGGCGTCAAGGGCGGCGGCCACCACCACGGCAGGCAGGACAAAGGGGATGGAGGCACACAGGGTTAAAAACTTTTTCCCCTTAAATTGGTAATGGGACATGACAAAGGCGCACGGAAAGGCAGACGCCAGGGTCAGGCCCGTGGATACGGCAGCCTGCCAGAAGGTGAACCAAATGATATGGTGGAGGCGCTGTGATTCGGTAACCTGATTCAAAAAGGACAGGTCAATATGAAGGTGTGAGGGAAAATCCGGCACAAAGCTTCTGAGAAAAATACCGGTTAGGGGGTAAAAATAGAAAACAAAGAAAAATACAAGGGGGACAAGTCCCGCCAGCACATAGGGGTGCGTATAACGCTTTGTTTTCACCGCAATAGTTGTTCCGTCCATTCCCGGAGCCATTTATCCCGGTTTTGGTTGATGTCGTCTGCGGGCAAAGATGCCGGGGCATCTGTGATTTTTGCATGTTTTAAAAACACCTCAGGCAGCTTTGCCTTTGTGCTGGCCGGAAACACAAACATCTGCAAAGGGATGTCTTCCTGGAATTCTTTACTTAAAAGAAAGTCCATGGCCTTTTTTGCAAGATCTGTGTTGGCACTGTTTTTCAGGATGCCTGCAAATTCAATCTGGCGAAAGGCGGATTTATTCTCAATGACGATACCGGTGGGGGCTGTATCCGGTTTTTGTTCAGCATAAAACACTTCTGCCGCAGGACTTGAGGCGTAGGAGACCACAATGGGGCGGTCTCCTTTTGAGGCGGCCGTGAACTGCCCCCAGTAGGCTTCCTGCCAGCCGTTTACCACCAAGACCCCGTTGGCTTTAAGTTTCTGCCAGAAAGAGATGTACTCGTTTTCCCCGAAACGGCTGATGGTGGCCAAAAGAAAGGCAAGCCCCGGGGATGATGTGGCCGGATTCTGGACAACGGTGAGGTCCTTGTATTCCGGGCGTATCAGATCCTCAAGGCCGGCCGGGGGCGCAAGATGTTTTGCCTTGAACCATTTGATGTCATAGTTGAGGCATACATCACCAAAATCCACGGGTATCAGACGATTTTGGTCATCCAGTAAAAGGGCGGTGTCAATATCTTCATACCCTTTGGGGGTGTAAGCAATGAACAGATCATTGTCCAGGGCCCTGCCTATAAAGGTGTTGTCCACCCCGAAAAACAGATCAGCCATGGGATTGTTTTTAGACAGAATCGCCTTGTTCAGTGCCTGGCCTGCATCGCCGGACCGTAAGATCGTGATGTCCGCACCCACGGCCTTTTTGAAATCTTCAAGCACGGATTCCGACATGCTGAAGCTGTCATGGGTCATGATGGTCAACTCCCGGCCCTGGGCCTGGCCGGTGAGCATGGGCATGGCTAACAGTAAGCAGACAATGACAGCGGCAACAGCATCAGCATACGTTTTCATGTTCAGCGTCTGTCCAGAAATGAGGATTTTTGTTCAAATTCAAGGCGGATTAAAATTTTAACCACAGGCATATATTCAATATTCCGCGGATTAAAATTTTGATCCAACGCCGAAATTGGGCAAAAATACCATTTATGGTGGGCGCTTAGCGTCTTTCCGGCCATATTTTTTCCGACATCTCCGTCAACTTGTATTTTTGAATCTTGCCCGAGGCCGTCATGGGATATTGATCAATAAAATGGACATACCTGGGAATTTTGTACCGGCTGATTTTTCCCCGGCAGAAGTCCTGGATATCGCTGGGCTCAATATTTGCCCCCTCTTTCAGAATTACAAAGGCACCGACCTCTTCGCCGTATTTCTCGCTGGGAACCGCGGCCACCTGGATATCCCGGATCTCATCCATTCGGTATAAAAATTCTTCGATCTCCCTGGGATAGATATTTTCTCCGCCCCGGATGATCATGTCCTTGTGCCGGCCTGTGATGGACAGATTGCGTGCTTCGTCCATGACCCCGAGATCGCCTGTATGCAGAAAACCGTCCTCATCAATGACCTGGGCTGTGGCTTCGGGATTGTTGTAGTATCCTTTCATGATGCTGTATCCCCTGACGCACACTTCACCCTGTTGGCCCGGGGGCAGTTCTTCTCCTGTGTCAAGGTCAACGACCTTGACTTCAAGGTGAGGCAGGGCTCGGCCCACGGTTTCCGTCCGCACCCGGATGTCGTCGTTGGGCCGGGTTTGGGTCAAGACCGGAGAGGCCTCGGTCAGACCGTAGCAGATGGTGACTTCCGACATGTTCATCTTTTCAATGACCTTTTCCATGACACGGATAGGGCAGTTGGATCCTGCCATGATGCCGGTGCGAAGGGATGAAAAATCAAATTTGTTGAAAAGAGGGTGATCCAGCACAGCAATGAACATGGTGGGTACGCCGTAAAGGCCGGTACATTTTTCCTGCTCCACCGAAGCCATGATCAAAAGGGGATCA
>QKDP01000161.1 GCA_003252055.1 Desulfobacter postgatei
AAAGGATAGATGCGGGCCAGAGATAAAAGCTATGGTTCAACAAACAGTGTAAGCAGGTCGAGAAAAAAATGATTTTTTCAGGGGGAGGTGTTTTTTCTCTTGACCTGGCCTTTAATGGGTGACCATAGCCCCCCTTGGCTACCTGTGCGTTCTTTTCTGTACCTTGCTATTAAAGGGACTGTGGAGCCCTGGTCCAGCAGACCCAGAACTTCTGCCACCTGGTTTTCTTTCAGGTCGGTCTCCCGGCTGATCATCATTTTGATATTCATGCAGTTTTATTTCAAATATATGCAATTAAAAATAGTATTATGTCCCCGGTATTTCAAATCAACTTCATTCCAAGTTTCTTGGCACTCAACGACGTGCAGGAGCTGTGATTATTGTCTTTAATCTTCAAACTGAAGATTCATTCACTGTGCTCATGAAGGGCCTTTGGGAAAAGAGGTTGCACAGGTGCCAATACTGCTGCCCATAAAAGTGGATGCGCTCATATTTTTCTTTACATCCTTGCTTTTGCATTCAGGACAAGTGATCTTCTTTTCTTCTTCACCTGAAAAAACAACTCTCTCAAACTCTTTCCCACATTGTTTACACGTATATTCAAAAATAGGCATGGATAAAATCCCCTCATGGATAAAATGATTATTCAAATTATTCTTTCGAATTAAAATAAGTCCTTTGTGCTGTTTATCAATGGCAGCGGGAAGGAAGAAGTGATTCATTTCGACCTGGGCGGGTGGTCATCTTTGACTTTTAGATTTGGAATCAATCTGGTATGGAGCACTACCAGGCAGTTAGGGACTCGGAAAAAATAAATGCTACAAATTTTGTGCCGAATTTTTATTCTTATTTAAGGCGCGGCTTAGGGTGCATATTGGAATATGCGCCCTTAAGTCGCAACGAAGAATACGAATAAAAACGCAAGCAAAATGTGGGATTTATTTTTTCCGAGTCCCTTAACTTAAGGCCCATGGTCAAAATAAAATCGCCCATCTGCTTGTCTTTTAAGCCGCCCTCGGCGTTACGCCAATGGACACATATCTCAAATATGCTTCCATTGGCGTGCCTTGATGGCTTGATGGCGACTTAAAATCCGGCGCATCTGTGGCAGATTTAATTGCCATTAGGTGTTATTTTCAGAAAAAATTGATTCGGTACTAAAGGCCATATCTTCCGGCAGTGTGCCAAGCATTAGGGCCTCAGGCTTTGGCAGTTCAAGTCCCAAAGTCTCTTTAATCAGGTCTTCAACCGTATCTATGGTTTTAAATTCGAGTTCCTCTTTTACATCGTCAGGTATATCCTTTAAATCTTTTTCATTTTCCTGGGGCAACAATATTTTTCTAATACCGGCCCGGCGGGCTGCCAGCACTTTTTCTTTGATTCCCCCAACAGGCAGAATGCGTCCCCGTAATGTAATTTCACCTGTCATGGCGACCTTTGGATCAATTTTACGTCCCATGATCAGGGATGTGATGGCTGCAAACATGGCCACCCCGGCTGAAGGGCCATCCTTGGGCAGGGAACCTGCCGGGACATGTATATGCAGATCTTTCTTAGCAAATTCAAAATCAGGCAATGTAAATGCCAGCCTGGATCTGAATAGACTTAAAGATATGGAAGCAGATTCTTTCATCACATCCCCGAGCCGGCCGGTTAAAGTCAGCTTGCCTGTTCCGGGCATATGGGTTGCTTCGATAAAAAGGATTTCTCCGCCCATGGGGGTCCATGCAAGCCCGGTTACAATACCAGGCTGGTTTTTTTCCTGTGCCATATCATGCCGGATGACCGGACGGCCCAGAATATCTTCGAGCATGTCACAAGTCACCAGAAACGGCAGTTCAGTATCACCTGAAACAATCTTCTGTGATGCAACCCTGGCAACCTTGGCAAGCTGCCCCCGAAGGGCCCTGACACCGGCTTCCAATGTATATTTATCAATTATGGCTTTAAATGCGTTATCATCGATTTCAAGCTGATGCTTTTCAATCCCATGCTCTTCAAGGACAAGCTTCATCAGAAAGTTTTTCCCGATATGGAATTTTTCATCTGCCGTATACCCTGAAAGTTCAATCACTTCCATACGGTCTAAAAGCGGTGCCGGGATGCTGCTTTTATCATTGGCCGTTGCCACAAAAAATACATCTGACAGATCATAGGGAACCTCGAGATAATGGTCGGAAAATGTATTATTCTGTTCCGGGTCAAGTACCTCAAGCAATGCACTTGAGGGATCACCATGAAAGGCTGAAACCAGTTTATCCACTTCATCCAGGACAAATACGGGATTCTTTTTGCCTGCCTTTTTCATTCCCTGGATGATTCGTCCCGGAAGGGCACCGATATAGGTCCTGCGATGCCCTCTGATTTCAGCTTCATCCCTGACTCCGCCAAGGCTGATCCGGACATATTCTCTTTGCAGGGCCTCTGCAATCCCTTTGCCAAGACTTGTTTTACCCGTACCCGGAGGGCCGACAAGCAGTAGAATTGAACCCTGCTTTTCCTTTTTCAGCTTCATCACAGACAAGTGCTGAATAATGCGCTCTTTAATTTTTTCCTGCCCGTAATGATGGGCATCAAGCAGTCTGGATGCTTCCTTGATATCGATATCCTTCTCTTCAGCGGCGGCCCATGGCAAAGCCACGAGATGATCCAGATAATTTTTAATGATATTTATTTCATGACTGCCTTGCCCCTGTTCATTAAGTTTTTCAAGTTCGTCAAGTGCTGCCTGTTCAACATCTTCAGGCATATCGGCAGCTTTAATCAGATGTGCATAATCTTTCTTACCTTTGCCTTTAGGAGTGTGATCGGGAGCGTCTTCATTGAGCTCTTCCTGGATATTTCTAAGCTGTTCCTTTAAAAAAGTTCTCCTGTAATTTTTATTGGCCTGGTCAGAAAACTTCTGTGCCATCTCAATCTGCAGGCTTATGGATTCTTTATGCTGCAGAAGCATATCCATAAAGGCAATTCCTTTTTGCTTTAATGAATCCATTTCAAGAAGATGCTGTTTCTCTTTTACGGAAACAGGAATATTGGGCATCAGGTACCCTAATATTCCCTGGATGGAATTAATTTTTTCAATATCTTTGATATAGGACTCGGAACCTTTGAAGTGAGCGCTTATTTCATAGGCAATTTCCTTGATATACTCAAGCATGCGATCCTGGTCCCCGGGGTCTATATCAATATGCTCTTTTGCCGGAACCCCCCTGGCAATAATTGAATCTTCGGTTGTTCGATGTTCAGTGCGGACAGATTCAACAGCTACCCTTGAATGCACTTTTGCATACAGGATGTCATGTCCCCGCCTGGAGGTAATGGAATTTAAAAAAATCAAGGTTCCCATGGAGAACAGTCAGGGCAATCGCATGAAAAATCATTAGACATTTGACTCAAATCGTGCCAAGCTATCTTGGATAACTTTCTACCAAGGAGGCATGGAGCATATGAGTTCAAATATTGGCAATTCCATTTTAGAATATTTTTCATCGGTAGCAGA
>QKDP01000329.1 GCA_003252055.1 Desulfobacter postgatei
GATCGACAAGCTTAAGAAACAAAAGCAGGACTTGGAATATGCTTGATCTGATTGCCAGACACGAACGTTTTATTAAAAAGAAATGAAAAAACTACCCATTGGAATCTCGACGTTTTCTGAAATAATTAATGGAAACGCCTATTATGTGGACAAAAGCCAATATGTCCGGCATCTGTGTGATTCCGGGAAATATTACTTTTTATCCCGTCCGCGCCGGTTTGGAAAAAGCCTTTTTGTGGACACCATAAAAAGCGCTTTTGAAGGGCAAAAGGACCTGTTCAAAGGGCTTTCTCTTGGGGAAAACTGGGACTGGAAAGAGATACATCCCGTCATTTCAATCAGTTTTGGCAGAGGCATTGTAGAAAACAGGGCTGAGTTGGATCACCGGATTCTTGCACTTCTTTCAGAACAGGCTGAATATCATGGCGTCATCTGCCGGCAGACACTGGTCGCAGACCGGTTTGCCGAATTGATTCGGGAGGTGTGGAAACAAACCGGCAAATCCGTTGTGATCCTCGTGGATGAATATGACAAACCCATCCTGGATCACATCGAAAATCCAGCCAAAGCCGAGGAGATGCGGGATGGCCTTAACAACTTCTACTCTGTCATCAAGGACAGCGACCGCTATATCCGGTTCTGCTTTATCACCGGGGTGAGCAAATTCAGCCGGGCCAGTATTTTCAGCGGCCTGAACAATCTAAGGGATATCTCCCTGGATTCACGAATGGGATCTATTTGCGGCTACACCCAGCAAGAACTGGAATTGACGTTTAGCGACCGGTTGGTCAATGTGGATTTACAGAAGATTAAATCCTGGTACAACGGGTACAATTTTTTAGGCGAAGACACGGTCTACAATCCATTTGATGTACTCCTTTTTCTGGACTCCTTTCAATATGGCAACTACTGGTTTGAAAGCGCTACGCCCACCTTTCTGATCAGGCTGCTGCTGCAGCATCGCTTTTATCTGCCGCACCTGGAAGGAATTGATGTTAATGAATCGGTCATTTCATCCTATTCGATTGATCAATTAACCGCAGAAACCGTTTTGTTTCAAAGCGGCTATTTAACCATTGACACGGTGATGCAGGTCGGTCCCCGGCGGGTGTTCCGCCTCAGTTTTCCCAATCAGGAAGTAAAACTGAGTTTTACCGATGCCATCCTTGCAGGCTATGCGCCGGGCCTGCAGGTGCTGGCCGGTTTTCAAAACAACCTGTATCATGCCCTGGCATCACGGGATATGGAAAGTATTCAGCAAATTTTTAAATCCTTTTTCTCATCCATTCCCTATGAGTGGTACACTGCAGGGAACATGGACAGATACGAAGGGTATTATGCGTCAGTGGTATATGCGCTTCTGGCCTCCCTCGGGTTTGACCTTCATCCCGAGGAAAGCGCAAGCCATGGCCGGGCAGACCTGGTGCTGAAAACAGATCAGACAGTATATGTGATGGAGTTCAAGGTGGTGGAAATCCTGGGAGACGGCAAAAAAGCCATTGATCAGATCCGGGAAAAGAGATACCACGACGCATATGCCGGCTCAGGAAAGGACGTGGTCCTGGTGGGAATGGATTTTTCCAGAAAAGAGCGTAATCTTGTGGGGTTTGCCTTTGAAACGGCTTGATCTTGTTTGATCACAATGTCATAAACTTAAGCATTGAGTATTTTATTTTACCACGAAGGACACGAAGTTCACGAAGATATTAGCGTACTAAACTTCGTGAACTTCGTGGTTTTAATCTGAAAGCATCTTAACTTAAAGACAACAACAATGCAGGCCAAAATGGACGCCGCAAGGGTTAAAGGATCATTACATGCCCCAAGATACATTTCTTGTCAATCTCCTGGTGGACCAGGAACGTCATACAGCACTTAAACAATTATTATCCTCTTTACCGGATATCACATTGAATCTGCGTCAGATCTGTGATTTTGAACTGTTGACCACAGGTGTGTTCAGTCCGTTGAAAGGATTTATGACCCAGGAGGCGTACGAAAGTGTCCTGGACCGCATGCGCCTGCCTTCCGGTGAAATTTGGCCCGTGCCCATCTGCCTTGATGTTTCCCGGGATCTTGCAGACCGGTTTGAGGCCGGACAGTCCGCTGTCCTTCGGGACCCTGAAGGCTTTCCTTTAGGTATCATGGCCATTGAGGACATCTGGCAGGCGGACCGGGAAAAAGAGGCCATAGCTGTTTACGGCACCACAGATATGGCCCATGATGAGGTGGCCCGGCTCCAGGGCGGGCGGGACAGATACTACGTTGGCGGCAGTATTGAAGCGTTGAATCTGCCGATCCATTCTGATTTTAAGCAGATCCGCAACACGCCTTCAGAGGTGCGGCAACAGTTTTGTAAGCTGGGATGGAAGCGGGTTGTGGGGTTTCAGACCCGGCAGCCCATCCACCGTCCCCAGTTTGAACTGACCATCCAGGCCATGAAAAAGGCAAAGGCAAACCTGTTGATGCTGCCCATCGCAGGCATCCCCAGACCCGGAGATTTTGATCATTATACCCGGATGCGCTGTTATCAGAAGGTGGCAGCCCATTATCCCCCGGATACCTATATGCTCAATCTGCTGTCTTTATCCACCCGGATGGCAGGCCCAAGGGCTGCGGTGCTCCACATGATCATCGGGAAAAATTTCGGGTGCACCCACTTTGTCATCGGGCATAACCATGCAACCCCGGGACGGGACAGCTGCGGCAATCCGTTCTATGATACACCCCAGGTCAGGGAGCTGGCCAAGCAGGCCGGGGAAGAGATCGGTATTGAGCCGGTATTTTTTGAAGAGATGGTCTATCTGCCCTTTGAGGATGAGTTTAAGCTGGCCAGTGAGGTGAAGAACGGCCAGGAAACCCTCTCTTTTACCAATGACGATATCCGGGACCGGGTCAGAAAGGGCAAGCATATACCGGAATGGGCCAGTTTCCCGGATGTGATCAAAGAATTGCGCCGGTCCTATCCCTCCCCTGCCAGCCAGGGATTTACCGTTTTTCTCACAGGGCTTTCCGGGGCCGGAAAATCCACCATTGCCAAGGTGCTGTATTCAAAATTCATGGAACTCGGCACCCGACCCGTAAGCCTTTTAGACGGCGATATTGTCCGGCGCAATTTGTCTTCGGAACTTAATTTTTCCAAAGAGCACCGTGATATCAATGTCCGGCGCATCGGGTTTGTGGCTTCCGAGATCACCAAGAACAGAGGCATTGCCATCTGCGCTCCCATTGCTCCCTACGAGCGGACAAGGTCAAAAATCCGTAGATCCATCGAAGCCCATGGCGGATTTTTTGAAATCCATGTGGCCACCCCCATCAGCGTGTGCGAAAAAAGGGACCGCAAAGGCATGTATGCCAAAGCCAAGGCAGGACTGCTCAAAGGTTTCACCGGGGTGGATGACCCATATGAAGCACCTTCAAACCCGGAGCTGTCCATTGACACCTCCAACCTGACGCCTGATGAGGCGGTTCAGCAGATTTTGCTTAACATTGGGCTTCAAGCGGCGCTCCACTCGCTATCACTATCGGGATCGCTATTGAAATATAATTTCACTGCGTAGCACTGAAACTGAAGTGCTTTTCTGTCTGGAAGTATAAGTTGAAATCTAAATTGATTTCCAGTCCGGTTCGATAGCGATAGCGAGGAGACAGGGATAATAAAAGTTGGATTCGAGCGGTTTTCCCATCCGGGCAAACCGCTCGTTTTGGTTATAAGTGGTGTGGAGGGTATGGATTATGTTATGTGTGGTGTGCTGCTCTGTCTTGATTCTGGCTGGGACGCTTCTTCCCGGGGATTTAAAGACGCTGTGCTATCATGATGTCATGGCGTTTATTCAGCGGTTTGGGTTTGATCTGGGTGGTGTTAGTGACGGTGTGATGTTCAAGGCAGCGCATTTTGCGTTTTTTACTCTGTTCGGACTGGTGTTTAGGCGGTACCGGGGGAATGCTTCGGTTGGGTATGTGGCATGTCATATTGTGATGCTGGGTGCAGGCACTGAATTTGTTCAGCTTTTTATTGAGGGGCGCAGCGGTTGTGTTGATGATTTTTTAGTGGATTGCCTGGGGGGAATGCTGGGCATAATAATTTGGGGCATGGTTCAAATTCAAAAATTGAATTTATCCAAAAAATAGAGCATGACAATACTACTGAAGCTTTAAAAAGATAAAAATTCATTGATCTGTCTTTTATTTAAAGAGAAATATGGGTTTATGGAATATATTATTTCGCAACTTGTTGATGATTTCCAGGAGCGTACGTTGCCGGTACCGGTTCCCCGGACAAATCATTTTTTCGAAATTCAAGGAAAGGCGGATGTCGCCATCGGTATGCGCCGTTCAGGAAAAACCTGGTTCTGTTTTCAGAAAATCAATGATCTGTTACAAAATGATATCCCGAGAAAACAGATCCTTTACTTGAATTTTGAAGATGAACGGCTTCTTGAATTCAACATCAACAACTTTCAAGACATTCTTGATGTATATTATGGTAAATTTCCTGAAAATAAAGATACGACCTGTTATTTTTTTCTTTGACGAACTGCAGCGGATTGATCAATGGGAGATGTTCGTTCGACGATTACTGGATTCAGAGGACGTGCAGCTGTTTATTACCGGTTCTTCATCAAAATTATTAAGCACGGAGATTTCAACAAGCCTTCGGGGTTGCTCATTAACAACAGAAATATTTCCATTCAGCTTTCAGGGATTTTTAAAATTCCATGGGATGTTTGCGGATAAACCTGACACGTTTGGTTCAAAAACCAATGCAATTTTGAGAAATGCCATAAAAACCTATCTTAAAAACGGCGAATTCCCTGAAGTTCAAAACGTGGACGTCAATACGAGAACGAAAATACTGCAAGGCTATATAAACTCTGTTCTCCTCAAAGATGTTATTGAACGCTACCAGGTGACGAACATACCGGCGATAAAACACATGGTCAGCACCTTGACGCATTCATTCGGCAGAAAATTCAGTATAAACAAATTTTATAATTACCTGAGAAGCATGTCTGTAAAGTGCACAAAAAACAATCTGTACAATTATCTGGACCACCTGACAGACGCTTTTGTTTTTTATCGTATACCCATCCACAGCCGATCTGAGAAATCAAGGAGGATTAATCCTGTTAAAGTAGCCGTATACGAGGCCCGTACGTACGGTTCTGTGAGAGGGATGAGGTCGAATTAATTACTCGACCTCACCCTACTCGATTCTGAAAAAATGGTTTCCCATAATGATAGCAGCCTTCTTCCTATGCAAGGGAGCTTATTTTATGCAACGTTAGGGTCTATATTGGAGGACACAGTGGTTCACTTTTTTAAAATTAAGATTTATAGAAATACATATAGGAAACAAAATGAATGAACTTTTTGTAGCTGGAATATTACCAGCCTTATTTATTGGGATTTTAGTCATTATCTTTACCATAGCAATATGGTTAATTCTGCGACCAGTATGGTGTTGGTACTTAAAAATAGACGAAAGAATTGAACTACTTTCTGAAATTCGAGACCTACTTGAAAGCAAAAACTTAAATCAAGAAGACAAAACAACAAATGAAACAGAAAATAATAGTAATTGGGAGACGTTAGGCGATAAAATAGGCCGGATATAGAACCAAAAAATATAAGTAGACCCGAACGCTCTTAGCGCCTGTGGCGATTCACCCCTTGGTTATGGAAAGGCTGTTCTTTTGGGTTTGTAAAGAGGGATAGAGGTTTTCCCGAACGGAATACGGTCGCCGCACAACCCTCTTGACCTTCCTGGGGGTTCCCGGTCGGCGGACGAACAGAAAACCAACCTGCACCATCCTTGGCCGTGGTCATTGCCTGGTGATACGGTAAGGTGTTGTTGACAGCCGGATTCTGGAAGGTTGCCATACGCGGGGGAGTGCCGCCGACTCAAGCCGTCTGACGGTGCACGCGGTTAGTATGTCGGATTGTTTTAAGGAGCAATACTTTATTTGTATTGCCTCCGGCGGCCTTGTCGGGGGCACTTCTCCGTTACTGATCTGGTCAGAGCTGCTACAGGGCAGATTCCAAGATACTCCCAGGCAGATCCTGGAAAGCAAAGGAAAAGGCCACAAGATGTTGGTGCGCCACGAGGGCGCAGGATACCAACCAGCGGATGAAAGTTCCGCCCGGGAAATTGTCGGTTCATCCCGGTAGCTACCCAGACAGTGGGACAGGCAGACCTTCCTGCTGGAGCTCTGGGGACAGATGTAAGCTTATAGGGCTGCAGCAATCTGGCAGGCCGCAACGCGAGTGAACCCTGAGCAGGCCTCGAAAGGAAAGTCGTGGATGCCGACCCGCCCAATATTCGGGGAAGGCCGAAGCGGAACGGGGATGTAACCGATCCACCAGGGTAATGGGGGCAGTATGTCAGAAAGGTTTCTTGGG
>QKDP01000201.1 GCA_003252055.1 Desulfobacter postgatei
CTTCTCCTGTGGGTTATACTCCGACTTTTTCCATCACTTTATTGGTGCCGTGATCGGCCAATGCGAAACCGTAAACAAAGGGTTTTGAAATTGACTGAATGGTGAAGGAATGCTGGGCATCACCCGCTTCATAACGCGGCCCGTCGACCGTGGTAATATAGAATAGCTGAAGCGAGCCTTAATGGCATCATCAGTCGGGACCGATGATTTAAAAATGTGAAAGATGGCAGAAGTAAGGCTCGGTGCTCTTGTTTTAAAATATAACCTAAATATTGCAAGCGAAAAGCCAACCTACTGAAATTGCATTTAATATAAAAAAAGTCGTGGTGAGTTGAAATTTTCATAACTAACTGTTTTCATATATGTTCCACGGCAGCGATTGCAATATTTAGGTATAACATATCTTTTTATTGAGTCTGAAGAAACGATCCAAAATTGAAACAGGAGCGTTTATACGATCAATAACTGATTCCAGTCAGTAGTATAAGCTGGAGAACGGTAATTAAAAGACGTCTTCCAAGGCTGTTTTTTTGAAAGTCCGGTAGCAGCATATTGAGCACCGTGCCGACCCATTTGAGAATTGACTTTATCTATTGCCTTCATCAACTTCTTATAGTCTGGTCAAGATATCTTTTCTTTTTCTCAGTAGACCAATATGATGGTGGGGCTGGAGGTTGGATATCCTGTCGGCCATTTTGACCATCCATATCTGCTTGATAGGATAGCAGCGGCTGTTTTCTGGATTGCGCCTTAAGTTTATCGGTTAGTTTGTCACTTTACCATATTTAGCCAAAGCATATACAGCACATGAAGGAAGGCTGCAATACCTTGACAAAAAAAGGGCAGTCCTATATTACGGATTCTTATTATATCGGACATGTCCCGACAGGACATGAATATAAACCAACCTCAAGGAGTGAAGATGAACATTTTATTTTTCGGCCCCAATGGCAGCGGCAAAGGCACCCAGGGAAAAATCCTGAAAGACAAATACAACATGGCCCATGTTGAATCCGGTGCGATTTTCCGCGACAACATCAAGGGCGGCACCGAACTTGGCAAAAAAGCCAAGGAATATATTGACAAGGGTGACCTGGTGCCTGATGAGATCACCATCCCCATGATGATCGACCGTATCAAACAGGATGACTGCAAAAACGGTTGGCTGTTGGACGGTTTTCCAAGAAATAAAGTTCAGTCTGAAAAACTGCATGCCGCACTGAACGAACAGGGCATCAAACTTGACTACGTTATCGAAATGCTGCTGGACCGTGAAGTTGCCAAAAACAGAATTATGGGCAGACGGTTGTGCGAAAATGACAACAACCATCCCAACAACATTTTCATCGACGCCATCAAGCCGAATGGCGACAAATGCCGGGTATGCGGCGGTGCATTGAGCACCCGTGCAGATGACCAGGACGAGTCTGCCATCGACAAACGCCACTCCATCTATTATGACACTAACACCGGCACCCTGGCCTCTTCTTACTACTTCAGAGATCTGCCTGATGCAGATTTCAAATACATCACGCTGAACGGTGAGCAGGCACTGCCCGACGTAACTGCAGAACTGATCTCCAAGCTGTAAAAATATATCCGGCCCGGGCGCATCTATGTGTCCGGGTTTTCAACTTCAAACATTTCCGATACATATCAGTCCGGCCAAATCGATCAAAAGCAATAAAGCTGCCCCACCATTTTTTTCTTGCCTTAACGCATTCAATTTGTTAAAAGACCCCTTTATAAATATTTTTATATGAAAGTCGAAATAAGCTTTTGAATTACTTTCATATTTTGTTGTGGGGGGAATCCGGGTGTCGATAGACCGAATCAGCCCATGGCTGTTATATTTAAATTCATTTTGAAAGGGGCGATGCTGCTTGAAAGAAATTACTGTCACCGTTATTGATAATGACGTTGAAAAAGCGTTGCGTATTCTGAAGAAAAAAATTCAGAACGACGGACTGTTCAAACGTCTTAAGGTAAAGAAACATTTTGAAAAACCTTGTCAGTACAGAAGACGTAAGATGAGAGAGGCAATAAGAAGACAAAGAATTGCCGCCTCAAGATCACGCAGAAAACGTAGCTAGCACATTGAAAATTACCCGGCGTATCACTTTTAGCTGATATGCCGGGTTTTTTTTATGGACATTTTTCATGGCAAACACCCCTTATGAGCTGTGTCTGGAAAAAATTTACAAACTGGGCCGGTTCGGTATCAAGCTTGAGCTGGATACCATTTTAAACATCCTTTCACAACTCAACACCCCCCAGAACAACTACAACAAGATCCATGTGGCCGGAACCAACGGCAAAGGTTCCACGGCTGCCTGCATTGCGTCAATCCTCAGGGCTGCGGGGTTTAAAACCGGCATCTACACAAGCCCCCACCTGGTCCGATTCAATGAACGGATCTGCGTGAACGGGCAACAGATCAGCGATGCAGATGTGGTCAGCGCATACCAGGCCGTGAATGCCGCGGACAATGGATTGCGCCGGGGATCGCGCCAGGCCACCTTTTTTGAAATTGTCACGGCCATGGCTTTTTACTATTTTGCCGGAAAAAACGTGGAATGGGCGGTCATTGAAACCGGCATGGGGGGCAGATTTGACGCCACCAACATTATCACGCCAAAAGTCAGTGTTATCACCAACCTCTCCCTTGAGCACACCGATTATCTTGGACATACCATCAGGGATCTGGCCCGGGAAAAAGGCGGCATCATCAAACCAGGTGTGCCTGCAGTTACGGCCGTATCCCAGCCATCGGGAATAGACAGACTGACGAAGATTGCCAAAGACCGGGGATCAGCCCTTTACCGATTCAAGAATGACTTTTCCATCCGTAAAACCCCTGGCCGGCCAACATATAATTACAAGGGAATTTATCAAAATTTCCAAGGCCTGACCAAACCATTGCCCGGAGAACACCAGCGGGAAAACCTTTCTTTGGCCCTGGCTGCCTGCGAGCTGATTTTTGAACAGAACAAAGGAGCTGATCCACGGTATGAACTGACCCGGGAAGTGGTTCACAAAGGACTTTCCCAGGTCAACTGGCCGGGCCGCCTCGAAAAAATTATGGATCACCCCCTGGTTATTCTGGACGGGGCTCACAATTTCAAGGCATCGGTTCTGCTGGGCAAATACCTTAACCAGATATTGGGGAATAAAAAACTGACACTTGTCATCGGCATCCTGGATGACAAGCCCTATGAAGCCATGCTGGCTCAGCTTTTGCCCAGGGCCCAGCGGGTCATTGTGACCAAAGCCAAAATCAGCCGCAGCATTGAACCTGCGGTGCTGACCGCAGCGGCCAGAAAAATATTTAAAGGAGAACTGCAGGTCATCGAAGATGTAAAAGAGGCAGTATCCTATGCAATATCAACAACAGGCAAGAAAGAGGCTATATGCATTGCAGGTTCCCTGTATGTGGCAGGAGAGGCTAAGGAAAAATTTGATATGGATTTTATTAA
>QKDP01000320.1 GCA_003252055.1 Desulfobacter postgatei
AGTGTATTTGAAAACTTGAGAATTGCCAGGCAGGCCAAAGTCGGGGGCTCTTTTCGCATATTTTCCTTAAAACAAAAATTAAAATCGGTCATTAAAGATACATGGGCCTTGCTGGAACGCCTGGGGTTGGAAAGAAAGGCCGACCTGCCGGCCAAAAACCTGGCTTATGGTGATCAGCGGGTGCTCGAGGTCGCCATTGCCATGGCCGGTGCCCCCAAGATTCTGTTTCTCGATGAACCCACGGCCGGCATGTCACCCTCGGAAACCCATCATATTGCAGACTTGATCAAAGATCTGGCCAACGATATCAGCGTTGTCCTGGTGGAGCACGATATGGATATGGTCATGCGGATTTCAGACCGGATCACGGTCCTCCAGGACGGCTGCATCATTTCAGAAGGTACGCCCCAGGAAATTCGTAACAATCAGCAGGTCAGAGAGGCATATCTTGGAAAAGCGGCATAAGATCCTTGAAATTGAAGAGATGCAGACCTATTACGGCGACAGCCACGTTATCCAGGGGCTTTCCATGCACGTGTACGAGCAGGAAGCCGTTTCAATTATCGGGCGTAACGGTGCCGGGAAAACCACAACCCTAAGATCCATCATGGGCCTGACCCCGCCCCGGTCCGGCAACATCGTTATTGACGGCCGGCAAACCACCCGGTGGCAGCCCCACAAAGTTTCCCGGCTGGGGGTGGCCTATGTGCCTGCGGAACGCCACATTTTCCCGGGATTGAGTGTTGAGGAAAACCTGCGCCTGGCAGAAAGACCTGGCAGCGGTGAGAATGCCTGGACATTTGAAAAAGTGTACGAGCACTTTCCGGTGCTGGCCGATAGATCCCATCAGGACGGCGCCACCATGAGCGGTGGTCAACAGCAGGTGCTGGCCATTGGCAGGGCACTGATCAGTAATCCCCGGATAATTATCATGGACGAACCTTCACAGGGTCTGTCACCGCTCCTGGTCCAGACCATTACAGATGTGGTTTTAAAATTTTGCGTCCAATCGGGTATCACCCTTTTGATTGTCGAGCAAAATTACCAAATGGCGCTCAAGGTTGCAAGCCGCCACTATCTCATGGACACCCGGGGGGAAATTGTCAACAATCTGACCACCCGGGAGCTTGAGGATAATCCTGAAATCATTCAATCCCATTTATCGGTTTAAACCCGGCCTATGAAGAATAAGGATTTATTTTAGCTTTTGGGCCTTTTCCATGGCCCGTTTGAATCCGGCCATGGAATTTGTAATGGTCTGTTCAGGCACAGCATAGGAAAGCCGGATATGGCCGGGGCCGCCAAATCCGGAGCCGGGCACGACCAGGATATTCTCTTTTTTAAGCAGATCGGCAAATTGTACATCATTTTCAATGGGGGTCCTGGGGAACAGGTAGAATGCACCTTCGGGTACGTTAAACTCATACCCTGCAGCGGCTAAGCCGTCACATATCATGTCCCTGCGTTTGCGATAGATATTAATATCCACGCACACGCCCTGCAGCTTTCCCACCACCTGCTGGAACAGGGCCGGTGCGTTGACAAACATCATGGTGTTGGCTACGCCGGCGGCTGCCGCAATCAGTTTCGCATCTTCAGCTGCAGGATGAACCGCAAGATATCCTATACGCTCACCGGCCAGAGAAAGTTCCTTGGAATAGGAGGTCAGGACAATGGTGTGGTCATATCTGCCGAACATCCAGGGCACATCCACATCATAGGCAATTTTGCGGTAGGGTTCGTCCGAAATCAGATAGATGCGTTTACCAAACGCCTTGCTTTTCTTTTCCAGAAGCAGACCCAGTTCGTCCAGTTCCTGTTTGGTGTAAACCACGCCCGTGGGGTTGTTCGGAGAATTGATCAGCATGACGCGGGTATTTTTATTAATGGCCGCGTCAATGGCCCCAAGATCCAGATGAAAGTCGGGCTGGGTAGAGACGGTTTTAAGGCCGGCACCGGCAATAAAGGCATACTGGTTGTACCCCACAAAATAGGGGGTCGGCACCAGGATCTCTTCGCCGGGATTAACCAGGGTTTTTAATGTACCATTCAAAGCACCGGCCGCCCCCACACTCATGACCACCAGATCCGCAGTCATTCCAGCACCGCACTGGGCGTTCAGGTAATCGGCTACGGCCTGGCGTACCCAGGGGTATCCTGCATTGGGCATATATCCGTGACTGGTTGCGGCATCGTTGATCAGATCCAGCAGCGTTTCCTTGACCACCGGTGGCGGCGGGACATCGGGATTTCCCAAAGAAAAATCAAACACATTATCAGCCCCGAACTGTTCTCTCATCCGGATGCCCTCTTCAAACATTTTTCTGATCATAGATGCGGATTCTACAATTCCGACCATCTTGTCCGCAATTGGCATGGCAGTACCTCTTTGTATGTTAAGTGTAAATCAGTATTGGGAGGACACCATAACGCAAAACGCATTAAACCAAAACTCTTAATTTGTGCCTGAATGGAATCCGGTGGGAAATATTCTAGTGTCATGCATCCAGTGTCCATCCGAAATAGCCTTGACCTGCCACCCCTGCTGATATAGGATTTTTTATTTTGATCTAAAGCAGGCCTTTTTATATGCACGCCACAGACCGGGCCGAGGTAATTGCCCCCAAGACTTTTTTCAGCCTGCTTTTAAGCCTGGCTCTGCCCATTTCCCTGCAATACCTTATGACCTGTTCCATGGCTGTGATAGACATGCTCATGATCGGCCAGCTTCATGATGCGGCCGTGGCTGCCGTGGGCATTGCCAATCAGTTTGTTTTTGTCTTTTTTGTGATCCAGTTCGGCGTCCACTCGGGCATAGCCATATTCACGGCCCAGTACTGGGGAAAAGAGGATATCTCACGGATCCACCACTTGTCCGGTCTCGGGATCCTGGCAGGATTTGCCCTAGGTTTCGTGTTTGCCGGTGCAGCGCTGTTTTTTCCTGCAGCCGTGATCTCAGTATTTTCCAATGATGCCGAAGTTGTCCGTCTTGGAGCCGGATATCTTCGTATTGTGGGATTTTCCTTTGTTCCTTTTTGCGTAACCTTCTCCTTTATGACCAATATGAGGAGTATGGGTTTTGCCGGCGTGCCTCTGATATCTTCATTTGCAGCAGTGGTTGCAAATATTGTGCTCAATTACTGCCTGATTTTCGGCAACCTTGGCTTTTCCGCCATGGGTGTCACAGGTGCGGCCATTGCCACCTGCACGGCAAAATTGATTGAAACCGGACTTTTAACGGCGATCATCTACCTGAAACCCTATCCCCTTGCCGCTTCAGTAAAAAGAATGCTGTCGTTCGACCTTGCCTTTGTCAAACGGGTCGCAGCCACTTGCTGGCCTGTGTTCCTTAATGAATTTTTCTGGGTCACGGGCGTGAGCATGTACAAACTGGTTTACGCCCGCATGGGGACCCAGTCCATTGCTGCGGTCAATATCGTGGCCACC
>QKDP01000106.1 GCA_003252055.1 Desulfobacter postgatei
CTGGGCGGCCAGGCATTCCCTGGATGCATGCTGGTAATCCTGGGGTGTGCCCATGTCCCGCCAGTAAAATTGCTTTGCTTGAAGGGCAAAAATCTTTTGCTGTTCACATAATTTTTTATACACATCAATGCTTGAAAATATTTTTTCATGCGGCATGTATTTGAAAAGGCCCGGGGATATTGCCTGGATTCCCGTGAACGCAAGCCCGGATTCCGGGGCCTGGGAAAAGTGCCTGACAATGCCGGGCCCTGGCGTTGCCTGGTCCACACAAAGGGTATTGAACCGGTAGCAGTCATGGACCAGCAGGGTGGCAAGGGCATCAGACGCTTTGTGGCAGGCCATCAGGTGTGACAGATCAAAATCACAGATCACATCTGCATTCATCACAAAAAAATCATCATCTGCCAACTCATGGCTTAGGTTGGCAATGGCCCCGCCGGTATCAAGAATGACAGGCTCAAAGACCACTTCCAGAAGGTCTTTTGACCGGTGATTGTCAACAAAGTCTGCAATGGTATCTGCCAGATGATGCGCATTGATAAAAATTTTTGTGCAACCGGCATCCAGCAGTCTTTGAACGGCATAGTCCAGAACCGGCCGGCCGTTGATGGTGAAAAGGGGCTTGGGTAAATTCTGCGTATAGGGCAACAGCCTTGTTCCAAACCCTGCTGCAAGTATCAGAGCTTTCATATGGTCAGCTTGAGATCCGTCTGGAAAGCAGATCAATGATCTCCTTATACTGGTCTATGCGTGCCTGGTCCCCGGAACCGTTGATATCGTTTTTGGCAAAATAGTTCACGGCATTACGGTAGTTGATCAGGGACAAGGATTCCTTTCGTACCACCTGGTTGCGTTTATATAGTTTTGTGCCGAATGAAAGCAGCTTTTTTGCACGTTCTTTGACATCATATTTGTCTGTCTTTTCTTTTTCCAGGAAGACAAGGCAGGTCATGTAGGATTCGAAAAAGGGAATGAGAAAGGCTGCAAACCATTTTAATTTTCTCAACCCTTCCGATGTCAGGTTGAAAGTGTCGGCAAATTCAAGATCAGGTACAAGAATCCCCTCGTTGATAAAGCCTTTTAACGCCTTTGAAATCTGCTCCTGTACTGTAATGTCCTCATCAAATGAAAATTCGTCGGTGAATAGTTTTTGCAAAAAATGATATCTGGATACAAGGTCCTGCATGTCAAACTTAAACCGGTCAATTTCTATAATGGCTGCGGCCGTATAGGCAGCCGGTACAAAGAAACAGATCACCGAGTTTTTATAGTAGTCCAGGACCGGTCTTTTGTTGTGCTTGACAATAAGCATGGTGGTGTCTGTGATGTCATCCTCGTCTTCATCTGCAAGCTCAATGAAATTTCTGGAAAGAAAATTTTCAATGACCGAATCAAAGGCATTGTCCGGGTCAATCATCAATGTGTCGGAAAAATATGCCCCGTGATAGATCAGATGATTCATATAGGTATTTACCCGGGCAAACATCTGCTCCTTTGTAAACGTATTTTCAGAGCAGTTAAGGATGCCGGACGCGATAATACCATGGGGCGTGGCAACGGTATTGTCATTGATGGCATTTATCAGTTTGTATCCGAATCCTTTGACAAACTGACAAAACTCCCCCTCACTTGCCTTTTTGAGATCAATCCCTTTTTCATCCATATAGGTGTTCATGGAAATCGGCGTGTCAAATTTAAGATAGACTTTGCCGTATTTGCGTTTTAAAAATTTCCTTGTGTTTAACAGGCCTTTTAGGTTTTCAGGTGTTTTTTTGCCGCCTTCAATCTCCTTGAGATAGGCGTCTTCTTCCAGGACCCTGTCATAACCCACATAAATGGGCACAAAATAAAGATCTTCACAGGCACCGCTTAAAAACGCCCGGATAATCATGGACAGCCCGCCGGTTTTTGGGGGCAGTACTTTTCCTGTCCGGCTTCTGCCCCCCTCAATATAAATCTTGATGTTAAAACCCTCATAGAGCAGTTTTTCGATATATGCTGCAAAAATGCGGGCATACAGTTCCGCTCCCTTGAATGTCCGGCGCAGGAAAAACGCACCGGCGCCCCTGAATATCGGGCCAAGGGGCCAGAAGGAAAGGTTTTTGCCCGCCGCAGTATGGGGGCAGGGCATATTGTTTTTGAACATGACATAGGGTAAAAGCAGGTAATCAAGGTGGCTTTTATGGCAGGGAATCAGAATCAGCGGGGCTTTGGTGTAAGTCTCCCGCATCATGTTGATCTCATCCTGGGACACGGAAATCCCTTCAAATATGTTTTTAAATACCCAGGTAAAAAACAAATCTAAGAAATTTAATGCCCTTAAACTGTAATTGGCTGCAATTTCATCAATATAGGCAGCCGCCTTTTTGTTTACCTTTCGCAAAGGGGTTCCGGTTTTGTCTGCATAGGCGGCCAGAAATTCTCTTAACGATTTTCTGTTAAGAATGTCCTCGGTGATCTCCTGACGGGATTTAAGCACGGGACCGGTGATGCTTTTGCGCTGGCGGTTCAGGATATCCACAAGGTGGCTCCTGAGCCGGTGGGTCTGGAATTCCGAATCAAGACGCTGGATTTCAGGCCGGGCTAAGAATTCTTTCAGGTTTACGGGCCGGGCGACTTCCACCCGAATTTTGTCCGGGTGCCGCAGCATGGTGAAAATTTTTTTGATGCGGCCGGGTTTTTCATGGGTGCCAAATATTATGTCCCCAAGGCTTGGATTTTTATGCATGGGCTTGGTGCTATAGATAATATCTTCAGGCACGATAACAACTGACTTTTCAGTTTGTTTCTGCAGCTCGATCAGATGAAACAGAGGATCCGGAGTTGACCGGATAAACCTGTTATAAAAGTCATCTTCTTCAATAAGGGTTATGAATCCTGCCCTGTTTTCCAAAAGCATTTTCCGGGCATACCCGCTGGAATAGATATCCTTGAAATGGAAATAGTGTAAAAAATAGTCCAGATGGAAAAGGATAATCCTTCCAAGGTGTTTTACTGGCAGAAGAAAGAAAAACCGTAGATCAAAACTCAGTTCCGGGTATGGGCAGCCCATGGGTTTTAAAAGGGTGTGAAAATATAAAAAATCAAAAACCTGTTTGTTTTTACAGGTAAAAACAACAATTGAACCCGGTGGTGTATTTTTTATCCTTTCAAGGCTGTTGTTATCTATGCTGATTTTATGAACAAGATGGTTCAGTATTTTAGCGATAACAACGCTTTGGGTGCCTGGATAAAAACTTGAATAATAGTCATGGGCGTCGTCAAGCAGAAACGCTATTAATTTATGTATTTTTTTCCGGGCGGCTGAGACCAGGTCATGTATCGGTGCAAACAAGCTCATAGGGGATGTCCTTTTTTCCTTCGAATTTTGAAGGGTCAATCGTGGCAGGAACGCCTTTTTTGGGTTAACTCAATACCAGAGCTTGGTTTACATGGCAATATGATAATTTTTATATAAACGATTTAAAAAAACGTTCATTTTGAGTCCAACCTATTGAATTGAAAGTGTTTATCTGGTTGTTTGGGTATGGGTAAAAACGCCTTGATAAAATCAGAGGCCTGTGATACTTTTCCTCATCTATTGTGAAATAAGCACATTAATTTTTTAGGTATGAATCACGTATTGCACGTATTATATTAAATGTTTAGACGGGAATTTAAGGAGGTTAACCTATGAAAACGTTAATTGGTGGAGCGATTGCAGTTCTTCTCGGAGTTATTGGTCTGGCGATATGGTTTACAGAGTTTGTGCAAATCATTACCGGATGTATCCCTGTTCTTCTTCTGGTGGGCGGTGGCTTTGCACTCTACCTTGGGTTTGACGAGTTGAAAGACTCCTGGAAAAATGACGAAGGCGCTGACGCTTCTGCCGAGTAAGACACAATCTAACTTGCCGAACTTGCAAAAGAACCGGCAGTAGGAAAAGCGCCAAAAATTCCGCTTAGGCGGAGTTATCAGTCCCCTAGCATAACGATAAAAAGGGCCGTGATAGTATGTCACGACCCTTTTTCTATAGTATCTGTTCAAACACCATATAGATAAAAGGCTTGTGACTCCTGCCTAAACTCCTGCAAAGGTTTCTGCCAGGCCTTTTCCAGTTCAAGGGGGGCGTTCATCGCTTCAAGATTTTCCCGCAACTTCCGGCTTCCTAAAATCAGATCCATGGGCAGGCGCTCAAATTCATATTCATAGGGCGGCGCCTTGAACTGAAATTCGTTGGGATGTGCCTTCATGATCTCCTGCAACAGAATCAGGGAATACAGATAGGGCTTATATTTTTTCCTGTCTGTTATATGGATGTGAACACCTTGGCAGGTATGGTTCTGCCATTTTCCGGATGTGGGCTGGAAACAGACCGGCCGCAATACAATGCCTTCAAGCCGGTCTTGTACACGCTGTTTCAATGTATGAATATCCACATAAGGTGCACCAAATTGTTCAAAGGGCAGGGTGGTGCCTCGTCCTTCCGACAGGTTGGTCCCTTCGAAAATGACCTGCCCGGGATAGACCATGGCTGAAAGCGGGGTGGGCAGGTTCGGGGATGGTGGAATCCAGACGAGCCCGGTATCCTGCCAGTACATATCCCTGGTCCATCCCTGCATGGGGATCACGGTAAGATCACAACCGATCTTTTGGCTTGTATTGATATAGGTGGTGATTTCACCTATGGTCATGCCGTGGCGCATGGGTATGGGATAGCGCCCAACAAAGGAAGCACTCTCCGCTTCAAGAATATTGCCCTCAACCTGTACGCCGCCAACAGGATTGGGTCGGTCCAGAATCACCACGGATCTGCCAAGCTTTGCTGCCATTTCAAGGCAGTACGAGATGGTATATATAAAGGTATATACACGGGTCCCTACATCCTGGATATCAATCACCAGGGTATCTATGGGGGCGAACATGTCGGCAGTGGGAATCCTTGTTTCACTGTACAGGCTGAATACCGGTATATTCAGATCCGGGTCCCTGAAATGCCCCGATTCAATCATGTTGTCCTGCTTTTCTGCAAAAAAACCATGCTGGGGTGAGAACAGGGCGCAAATTTGCCCGGGAAAAAATCTACTTAGAACATCCTTTGCATGCTCAAACTGACTTGTTATCGAGGCGGGATTTGCCAGAAGCCCCAAGCGCCTGCCTTTTAAACAGTCAGGCAGATTGTCGCAAAGGGTATCCAGTCCGGTTTTAATCCGTGGTTCGTTTTTGTTCAATGTTGATCTCCAATTAGATTTAACTGCACTTGAACTCTGTGTTTCTCTGTGCCCTCTGTGGTTGAATAAAAAAAGCGGGCAAAGCCCGCTGCATGTTTTAAAACCACAGAGGGCACAGAGGTCTGGCTTGCGCCAAACTACGCAGAGGAAGTTTATATTTTTACAATCCGTATGACCCATTATCACAGGTATTGACAAAAATTCAAATCCTAACTAATTAATACTGCTTTATCCAAACCGCAAATCAATGGAGTACATCTTTCATGTCGTTTTCAATCAGTGAGTCCGTAAAGGCCATAAAACCCTATGAGGCCGGCAAACCATTAAGTGAGGTAGAGCGCGAGTATGGTATTACCAATGCAGTAAAGCTTGCCTCCAATGAAAACCCTTTTGGGTGTTCACCCAAAGTGGCCCAAGCTGTTTTGTCAAATTTGTCCGGGATGAACCGGTATCCTGAGCCGGTCCCTTTTACATTATGCCAAAAACTTGCTGAAAAATACCATGTTCAGATGGAAAATCTGGTCATTGGAAATGGTTCCGATGATATCATTTCCCTGCTTGCCCATGGATTTCTGGACCCCGGGCAGGAAGCAGTGATGCCGCTGCCGTCCTTTCTCATGTATGAGATCAGTGTGAAAACCGCAAAGGGCGTGCCGGTTATGGTGCCCCTTAAGGATTTTTCCACCAACCTTGAGGGACTTGTCAAGGCCGTCACCCCTGAAACAAAGCTGGTGTTTGTGACCAATCCCTTCAATCCCACCGGGGCTGTGATTACCAAGGATGAATTTTTACGGTTTTCCGATCAACTGCCGGACAATGTGCTAATTATTGTGGACGAAGCTTATATTGAATTTGTACGCAACGATTCGGTTTACAACGCCTTGGCTGTCCCGTTGACGGATCCAAGAATTGTAACCATAAGAACGTTTTCCAAAGCATATGGCCTTGCCGGTTTCCGCATTGGCTACGGGGTTATGGATAAAGCTGTTGCTGAAATTTTAAACCGGATCCGTCAGCCCTTTAATGTGAACACCCTTGCCAAGGTTGCGGCCGAGGCCGCCCTGGAAGATACAGATTTTTTATCCAAAACCATTGCCGGCACCCACCAGGGCATTGATTTTTTAACCCAAAAACTGACTGATGCCGGTTTTGAGGTGCTGCCCACCCAGGCCAATTTTCTTATGGTGGATGTAAAGACCAGTTCCCGGGACATCTGTGAGAAACTGCTTCGAAAAGGCGTGGTGGTGCGTTCTCTGGCATCTTATGGATATGACACCTTCCTTCGCATCAATGCCGGAACGGGCCAGGAAAATCAAAAGTGCGTGGATGCACTCATCAGTGTTACAGGCAAATAACGTGACGGGCAGGCGTATTATTACCATTGACGGGCCGGCCGGTGCCGGTAAAACAACGGTTTCAAAAGCCCTTGCCAAAGTTCTTGGCTGTGTTTATGTGGACACCGGCGCTTTGTACCGAGGGGTTGCGTTTGAAATCAGCCGGCAGCAGATCAACTGGCAAGAGACACATCTTCTTGAACGTTTTCTTACTTCCCTTGAACTTGATTTTGTCATGGAAGGCCGAGAACCTGTGCTGACATCATCGGGCCGGGATATCAGCGCATATATCCGCACCAATGAAATCAGTATGCTCGCCTCGTCCACCTCAGCAGTGCCCCAGGTGCGAAAGGCATTGCTGGGTATTCAAAAATCCATTGCCAGGGAAAGGGATGCCGTATTCGAAGGCCGGGACATGGGCACGGCTGTTTTTCCCAATGCGTCATATAAGTTTTTCCTGACCGCTGATGTGAAAGTGCGTGCCCAAAGACGATTTGAGGAATCAAACACCCCGGGGATTTCATTTAATAAAATTCTCCAAGATATAGTCAAACGGGATGCGGATGATACCCAACGGGCTATATCTCCTTTAAAACCGGCCCAGGATGCTGTCTTTATCGATACCACTGCGTTAGATGTTTCCCAGGTGGTTGAAAAAATGAAACGCATCATCAAGATCGCTTAGTGTTTGAACGAAAAGCCACCCATCTGCGGCGTTGCAGAGAAATTTGCACTCCTCACATGCTTTAAGTATGCTCCGGTTACAAATTTTTCTGCGCCTTGCATCTGGGCAACTTTTCATTCAAACACAGGATTCCGTTCAGATATTGCTTAAAAAGTTCTGGAATTTCTTGATTTTTCTTTTTTTCGTTGGTATAAGAGCCAATTGTACTCGTCTTTGCCATCTTTTTCTTATGATTCAAAGGCGGGTAACATCATCGATTAGGGGGGGGAATAAACATTAATGAACAACATTGCTGAAGAAAACCAAAACATGAATCAAGAATTAGAGACCCAAGAGGTAAAAGAGTCTGGAATCGAACTCACCGGAGAAGAGACCATGGAAGAACTGCTGGACATTTACGAGTCCAGCATCAGTAAATTTGAAGAGGGACAGGTTGTCACCGGAACAGTGATCTCCGTCGGCAGGGAAACAGTCCTTGTGGATGTGGGATACAAATCTGAAGGACAGATCTCAATTCAGGAATTCATTGGTGAGGACGGCAATGTCAACGTCAACGTCGGCGACGAGTTTGAGGTGATGATTGAAGTATGGGATGAAGAGGAAGAGACCGTTCTTCTGTCCCGTGACAAAGCCAAAAAGGTTAAAGTGTGGGATGCAATCAAGGATATCTACGACGAAGACGGCACCATTGAGGGTGTCATCACCAGTCGGGTTAAAGGCGGCTTTTCCGTTGATATCGGACTGCAGGCCTTTTTGCCCGGATCCCAGGCGGATCTGCGGCCCATCCGCAACATGGATGAAATGGTCGGCCAGACGTATACCTTTAAAATTCTCAAGTACAACAAGAAAAGAAACAATATTGTCCTGTCTCGCCGGGTACTGCTTGAAAACGAAAGAGAGAAAATGCGCAGTGCCACCTTGTCTGCCATTGAAAATGACAAAGTCATGGAAGGTATTGTCAAAAATATTACCGAATACGGTGTCTTTGTTGATCTCGGAGGCGTTGACGGACTTCTTCATATTACCGATATTTCCTGGGGACGGGTTAAACATCCCTCTGAACTGTTCTCCGTTGGCGATCAGATTAAGGTGAAAATTCTCTCCTTTGATTTTGAGAAGGAACGGGTCTCCCTGGGCATGAAACAGTTGACGCCGGATCCCTGGACAACTGCCGCTGATAAATATCCCATCGGTTCCAAGATTGAAGGCCGGGTGGTCAGCCTGACCGATTACGGTGCATTCATTGAGCTCGAAGAGGGCGTCGAAGGCCTTATACATGTTTCTGAAATGTCCTGGACCCGCAAAATTCGCCACCCGTCCCAGATGGTTGCTGTGGGTGAACAGGTTGAGGCGGTTGTTCTGGATCTTAAACCTGAAAATCGCAGGATCTCTCTTGGCATCAAACAGACCGTTGAGAATCCCTGGGAAGTCATTTCCCAGAAATATCCCGTGGGCACCATCATTGAAGGAAAAATTAAGAACATTACCGAATTCGGTCTTTTTATTGGTATTGATGACGACATTGACGGCCTGGTTCATATCTCTGATATTTCCTGGACCAAACGGATCAAACATCCTTCTGAAATTTATAAGAAAAACGATACCATCCAGGCCGTTGTACTTGATATTGACAAGGCCAATGAAAGATTCTCTTTAGGTATCAAGCAGACCCAGGTGGATCCCTGGGAAACAGTTGCCGAACGCTATGACGTGGGTAAGGAAATTTCCGGTGTCATCACCAACCTCACCGATTTCGGCGTGTTTGTAGAGCTTGAGGAAGGCATTGAAGGGCTGGTTCATGTATCTGAAATCAGCAAGGAAAACATCAAGAGCCCCAAAGAGCGTTACCAAATCGGCGAAACCATTACTGCCAAGGTAATGAATATTAATTCCGATGAAAGACGGATTGGCCTGTCCATCAAGCGTCTGGACGAAGATGATGATGATAGATATCTCGAAGAAATTGCAAAAAGTTCCAAACCTGCTGCATCCGCATTTGGTGAGATGCTGAGAAACAATATCCAGGAAAAACTGGAAGCGGAGAAAAAAGAAAACGAGTAATGGCTGCCTGACAGGCAGCAGCAGGATTGCATTTTTATAGGTTTTCAAGGCCGGACTGATCCTCTAAACAGGACATCCGGCCTTTTAGTTCGTCCAGACACTATTTTGCTATTTTAAAATCAAGGAAGAATCTCTTATGTTTGCAAGACGCCATCCTTTTTTATTTTTTCTTTGTGTTATCAGTGCCTGCTTTACCTTTGGCCTGGTTGCCGTGTCGGGCATTGCTGTTCTGGGTGCCCTTGCCATCAACAACGAGCTCAGCGGTGCCATAGCTTCCTCCGGGGGCAATATTGGCGTGGTTGAGGTGATGGGGCCTATTTTATCTTCAAAGAAAATTATTAAGGATCTTAAGGCGTTCAGGGATAATGACGATATTAAAGCGATTATTTTAAGGGTTGACAGTCCCGGTGGCGGAATCGGACCTTCCCAGGAAATCTACCGGGAATTGATGAAGACACGCGCAGCTAAAACCGTGATTGCTTCCATGGGGTCTGTTGCAGCCTCCGGGGGGTATTATATCGCATGTGCAGCCCAGGGTATTGTGGCAAATTCCGGTACCATCACGGGTTCCATCGGTGTGATCATGGAATATGCCAATTTTGAACAGATCGCCCAAAAAATAGGGATTGCCCCTGTGGTCATAAAAAGCGGTGAATATAAGGATATGGGGTCCCCCATGAGAGAGCTTAAAGACAGTGAAAAACAACTGTTTCAAAATCTTGTGGATGAACTCCACGCTCAGTTCGTGTCCGATGCGGCTGCTGCAAGAGATATGGAAACCGATGTCATAGCCAAACTGGCTGACGGCAGGGTTTATACCGGGCAGACCGCCATGAAACTTAAGCTTGTTGATCGTATCGGAAACATGGATGATGCCGTGCAGTGGGCCGGACAGATGGCCGGTATCGAAGAAGAACTGACCCCGGTTTATCCCAAAGAGGATAAAATGACACTGTTCAGAAAACTGGCCGAAACCCTGTTCCAGGATGTTAACCTTGGTTCCAGGTTGTCCGAACAGTTCAGGTATGCTTTTAATTAAAGGCGGATTTTATATGAAAGTTACAATAAGCTGTTGAATTACTTTCATGTTTTGTTGTGGGTTGAACCTGGGTGTTGATAGACCAGGTCAGCCCATGGCTGTTATTCAAAAACATCAATCTCGCCTGCACCATACCTGAGTATCTCCGGTTCATCCTCAACCAGGGAAATCACTGACGAGGGGGTGTTGGGCACAGGTCCTCCATCCAGCACTATATCCAGCCTTGCATCGAAATAATCATGGAGCAGGGATGCATCTTCAAACACGTCACCGTCGGGATCTGTGGCCGAGGTCGAAATAATGGGATTGCCCAACTCCAGGGCAAGGCTTATGGCGATCTGATTGGCCGGTACCCGGATGCCTGCAGTTTTTCTTTTGGTCAGCATAATCTTAGGCACCATTTTTGATCCGGGCAGAATAAAGGTATAAGGACCTGGCAGCAAACGTTTCATATGGCGGTAGGCTATATTGGATACCTTGGCATACTGGGAAATATTTTTCAGGTCCGGACAGATGAAGCTGAAAGGCTTGGATTGATCCCGCTGTTTAATCTGGTATATTTTTTCAATGGCTTTTTTATTCATGATATCGCAGCCGATGCCGTAAAATGTGTCTGTGGGGTAGGCAATGATACCGCCATTCTTTAGACAATCCACAGCCATGGATATGATTCGTGCCTGGGGTGTATGGGGATGAACATTATATAACATAGGTTGCCTCCTGAAATATGGCAATATAGCCGATCTCTGATATTTTCCGATGTTGAATTAAAGTGGTCGAATTTGCCTCACGGTGCTATATCAAATAATCAGTGATGAAACAAATAAATTAGATTGAATCAATTAATAAGGCTGCTTGTGCTTTGAAACCTTTAGGCGTTAAAAAAAAATTAACGCGCCTTTTTTTTGTTTTCCTTGGGGTCACGCTTGTGTACCAGACAGGCCGGACCTTTTTTTTAAAACAAGAGTGGAAGATTAGAAATCGTGCATATGAGATGGTCAAATTGCTGTTTCCCAAAGCCTGGGACAGGGCATGTGATCAGTACGGACTGTTTTGCTTTAACGGGTCTGGAAAACCCATGCAAAAATGGTCTGGTATTGTAGAATCCGGTAGTATTATTCTTATTCACGGCCTTGATGAACCAGGCTTGATATTTGAACCGCTTGCGTTAGCACTTCACCGGGAAGGCTATCCGGTGCTGTTTTTCTTTTATCCGGATGATCAGAATATTGATGCCTCATCACAACTATTATTCAATACTTTTTCATCCTTATCCTTTGCAGGCCCTGTTGTGCTTGTCGGACACAGCATGGGGGGACTTGTGGCAAGACACATGCTGGTTGATCCCGGCATTGATTATGCCGGGGCCAGGGCCCTGGACCAGGTCCCTGGAATCAGTGATTTGATTATGGCCGGAACCCCGAATCACGGGGCTTTTCTTTCAAGGTTCAGGCTTTTCATGGAGATACGGGAACAATGCCTGCTCGCAACCGATCACAGGTGGCACTGGCTTTCTGCGTTAATTGACGGAACCGGAGCTGCCGGCATTGATCTGCTGCCGCAATCCGAGTTTATGAGAGACCTGAACAGTTTGCCTTATCCTGAAGGCATACATTTTCATATGATTGCAGGGCATATTTTCCCTTTTCCAGTAAACATGCCTGAACAATTTCAGCTTGCCGGCAACCAGACCCTTGCTGCTATACTCCCGCCTGAAACAAACTATTTTTTGTCTATGCTGGACAAGGCAGGCCTTTTGATCGGAGACGGTTTTGTTCCTATAAATTCCGCCGTTCCTTTTAATGTGCCTGTCACCCTTGTGAAGGCTTACCATAAAACCATGCTTTCCAACTGGTTTTCCGGCAGTTCCCGGGTCCCCCCTGCCATTCCTGTGATACTTGATATTCTGGCACATCATAAAAAGTAATCCGGGGCGTTTTATGGATATTTCCCGGGGAATGACCTTGTAAAAAGTTCATGGTTTTGGTAAAAGGGCCTGTTTATATACTTTGCTTTGAATAACAGCCATGGGCTGGCCTGGTCTATCAATACCCAGGCTCAACCCACAACAAAACATGAAAGTAATTCAGCAGCTTATTGTAACTTTCATATAAATTATTGGCTGGCCCTTTCACCTACCTTTTTTAAATGTAACGGCCAGCCTTTAAAGTATAAATAAACATCTTTCCTTTCCGGAGGCTTTTTATTATGTCCAATGTATTATCAGAACAGGGGCTCTCTTTCGATGATGTGCTTCTGCTTCCCGATTATTCAGCCATCCTGCCTGACCAGGTGTCCACACGCACCCGTCTGACCAAAGAGCTTGAGCTTAGTATTCCCATTGTCAGTGCGGCCATGGATACGGTGACAGAATCAGATACCGCCATCAGCATGGCCCGGGCCGGCGGCTTGGGGTTTATCCACAGAAACCTGAGCATTGCCGAGCAGGTGGTTGAAGTGGACCGGGTTAAAAAAAGCGAAAGCGGCATGATTGTCGACCCTGTAACAGTCCATCCAGATGCCACCATCTCCGA
>QKDP01000264.1 GCA_003252055.1 Desulfobacter postgatei
CACCTGGGGCGCCAAACTCTCCGCGGTTCTCATGGCCTCCAGCACCATCCTTCTCCTTGCCGGCGGCACACCCATTCCTTTCCGCTTGTCAACCTGTATTCTTGCCTTAACGCAGCTTGAAGAAATCTGCATAACCTTTGTCCTCCCCACCTCTCGGTCTAATGTGTCTTCTCTGCTGCATGCCCTGCGAATTGCCAAAGAACAACAGTAAAATAATGCTACCCAAAAAAGCAACAAGACAAGGGCATCTTGTTACAACAAATACCTGTGGTCATGATTTTCAGGAGACACCGGAGATATCATGATACCCAAACAATCTTGGTCGGCAAAAGAAAGCTAAGGGAATGGCTCCACCTTTTAAGGCTGTTTCTCAACGAGCAAACTGCGGACGAAGGCATTCGACCACATTGACCGGGGAGTCAATCAGTTTCTGCTGCAACATGATAGTTTCCGTCTGACTCCAGGCTTTTGTATCTATATGACCGACGGCAACGGCAGGATTGGGCTGGATCATCTGTCGTGTTACGGCAAGTTGCCGTCGCAGGACGGATTTGGGAATATCTCTTTCATATTGCGCAACAGCCTCAATCACCGCCTTTTCATTTGCCGGATCAATTGCAAAACGCCATCCGGCCAGTAATCCATCTAAAAAACGCTGCACAAGTGCCGGGTCACGGTCAAAAATTTTCTGTGAGGTAACAACGCTGTTGGCAACAAAACGAATCCCGTATGCTGCGGGATCAAAAAACGCTACCTGTTCTCCATCAGCAGCCAATTTGTCGGCCAAATAAATTCCCTGTGTATTACGGTAAACAGGCCATATATCAACATGTTTCTGTAAAAAGGGACCGTAATCATAACGGACTCCGGAAAGTTTGACCATCCTTTCATTCAATCCTGCCTGTGCCAGCAGGGCGCGCATTATTGTTTCATCGTTACCGCCATAGGTAATACCTATTGATAGACCCTTCAGATCTGTAATACTGTTAAGTGTGATATCCCCGTGCCGATAAATCCATTGCAGGGGATTGACCTGGAACAACTGGGCCAGCACGACTATCGACGCCCCCTTGGCTTTCGCCCGTATTACCTGGTCAGCCGAGGCGACACCGAACTGGGCATAGCCCAGCTCCAATTCCCTGATCGCATCACGTTCAGGCCCCCCGGCTTTCACATCCACATCCAGACCCTGCCGGGCAAAAAAACCTTGCTTGAGTGCCACCACATCGCCAACGGTGCTGACATTTATCAGCCATTTCAGGCGGTAGGCAATGGACTCGTTCGCTTTTCCAGCCTCCGGATTTATCAATTCGATAATGGGAATCAGCAGCAGGGCAAAAACAAAAAAATGGAAAAATTTCTTATCCAGGCGCATTTGCAGACCTTCGATAAACATACGAATCACCTGACTGTCCAGACTTTTTTCAACCCGGCGCCCAGGAACTCAAGCATCACCTGATAGATGGAAAGGGTGATACCGATAATAAACAAGGCAACAAGGATCTTGGCCAGATCACTCTGATAGAGGGCAATTCGGATACTATAGCCGATACCGGCATCGGCGGCAATGAACTCGGCTACAATTGTCCCCGCCATGGCAAGAGTGGCGCTGCCGGCAATAACCGTGGTCAGTTTGCCGAGGTTTTCAAAGGCGCGAATCTTCACTTCCAATTGCCAACGTAGACGCCCGGTAACACGATAAAAATGTTCAATGTCGGTAATCGGCTCACTCATAATACCAATAACAGACAACAGCAACGGGAAATAACAGATCATGGCAGCGATAAGCAGTCTTGTCAGAAACCCATCTCCCAATAAAATAAACAGAATCGGGGCAATAGCTACAATCGGGTATGCCTGAATATTAAAGGCCGCCACTTTTATAAAAGATCCGAACCATGTAGCCTGCCTGCCGACAATCCCCACCACAAGCGCCATAAAGATTGAAAGCATCTGGCCGACGATGGCAACGGTAAAGGTATTCAGCACATCCTTTAAATACAGGAGATATTGCTCCTGGTACGTATGCCAGATGGATAAAGGCCCGGGAATAACATAGTCCGAGAGGTTCAGAGCGTACTTTATGCCTAAGACAAGTCCTAGCCCCAGCAGATAGACAATCAGAAACTGATAGATGCGTCTAAGAAGCACTCATGATCTCCAGCATGGTACGCTCCATGGCGGCTTTATCCAGCGGTTCATCCTCCCTTCGGTGGTCCAATCCATTGACCATATACACCGGCGGGGTACGATGCTGTCCGTTGAAAACAATTATCTGCTGACAAAATCGGGCAACTTCCACCACATTATGGGAAATATAGAGAAAAATGGCTTCAGGAAAAATCGCCTTGATTCTGTAAAGTATTGTTTGGCGGGTAGGTTCGTCTACATTGGCGAGGCTCTCGTCCATGATGAGAATTCCGAAATCCTGCAGGAGGTAGCGCAACAGATTGACCCGGTTACACTGCCCCATGGAAAGCTGGACGAAATGCAGCCCCATAATATCTGCCAGCCCGAAACTGTCGATCAGCTCATCCCTCAGGGTGTGCCGGCCGGAGGGAGTGGTTTTTTCCAGATGCCGGCCAACCGAAGCCCATCCCGGTAAGCGTTCGCGGTTATATGTATAAAGACAGGGTGTTTTGGTGCTGCGGGTCACCTTCCCGGAAAAATTTTCCATATCACCGGAAATAATCTTTGCCAGAGTTGTCTTGCCGACTCCGGAAGGTCCGAACAGGGCATGGAATCCGGGCGTGTCAATCACCAGATCAAGACTCTCGAAAATTGGTGCTTCTGCTCCGGGATAGCGAAAACCTATGTCGCGACAGGTGATCATTTTTAGAATCAAAACAAAAGGTGACGATTGACGGTTATAGATCCATACCCATGTTTGACAGATTGATGAACAGGTTCATGTTGCGCAAGCTGCCAAAATCAAACGGCGGATGCAGTAACTACTTCCGGTTTTATTTTATTACTCAGCACCACTTTTTTAAAACGGACGGTTCAGTAGGTCTGGGTACTTTTTTTCGTAATATTTGTCAATGACAAAGGGATGTTGTGTCTTTTTAAGGGGATATGGGATGCCAGCTAACAAAATATGAAAATATGCGGAAAAAACCGGGAAAAATAACAAAGATGAATGACGGCAGTCACTTTACCTTTTTTACAGAGAACATCAGGCGAAAAGCACGACAGCATACAACATGACACTTCGATTCTGCTCTGTTTTGTATGGAATTTCAGCCATATTCTGCAACGCAGTCGCAACAGGACTGCCGATAGCAGACTGATTCTTGGGTCTGCAGTGTCCTCTCCTGGGAAGACTCGTCTCTCGCAGCCTGAGCAAGTTGCTGTGCCTGTTCGGATATGTACAGGTGGTAGTCTTCATTCCTGGTTGGATTAAGAAATGCTTCAGCCTCTCTGGCCATATCCTTATTGGC
>QKDP01000308.1 GCA_003252055.1 Desulfobacter postgatei
AAATTGCGGCTATTTGGTGTTTACCCGGTAACACTTTGAAAAAGAAAAAAGGCCAATTATCCGATTGGTCAAAGTCGGGTTGACGGACATTGGCTTTGTTTCAGGCATCACCGAAGTGCAACTTGGTGAGATGTGGCGCTTTATCAAACGTAAGCATGCACATCAGAACATATTACAGCGTGTAAAGATCCAGCTTTTCGATGTCAATAATGAGTTCAATTTCGCTTGAGGCAGGAGCGGCGACTTTTTTAAATCCCAGTTTGTCGGCAAGGCGAAGCATCTGCCTGTTTTCGCGCAGCACCACACCAAATACCTGTTTCAGGCCGTATCGCTTGGAAAACGCCAGGCAGGACTTCAAAAGCGCCGCCCCGATCCCCTTGCCCTGCCAGGAATCAGCCAGCATGATGGCAAACTCACCCTCCGTGCCGTTGACGGTGAATATGATTCTGGCGCTTCCAATAATTTTTTCTCCGGACTGGGCCGGAAATAAAGCCACCAGGGCAACTTCCCGGTCATAATCAATCTGGGTAAGTTGGATCAGCATGCGTTTGGGCAATTGTTTAAGCGGTGTGAAAAACCGTAAATATACGGTCTGGGTTGACAGTTTTTCAAAAAAGTCCTGCATGGGCCCGGCATCTTCAGGCTTCACCGGACGGATCAGCACCTGTTCGCTCTCCTGGGTGGTATACAGCTGTTCCTGCCAGGCCGGGTAAGGACTGATGATCAGGTGGTCAGGCGCTGCTGCGGGGGGCGGGGCCAGGTGGAGGGAGGCGTTAAGCGCCATGAGTTGTCCATGGGTGACCGCTACAGGATTAATTTCCAGTTCACAGATCTGGGGAAAATCGGTGACCAGACGGCTTAAGCGAATTAAAAAGGTTTCCACAAGACTCTGGTCCACGGCTTTGAACTGACAATGCCCTTTTAAGGCTTTGGCGATCTTTGTGGCTCTGATGGTCCGGGCAGCCAGGGCTGAATTTAAAGGCGGCAGGGTCAGCGCGGTATCCTGGTAGATCTCAGACATTGCACCGCCCAGACCGAATTTAATGACCGGCCCGAACTGGGCATCAAGTTTGGCACCGACATAAAGTTCATAGTCCGGGACCACAGTCTGGTCCGCTTCTGTCCGGCTTACGGGTATACCGTAGGCTTCCAGAATCGTTTTGGCATCTGCGTCACTTAAGAGGAGCCGGTCGTTTTTCAGATGGGATTCAATCATTGATCCGGCCTGCTCACGGTTGATCTTCAGCTTGATGTCGCGCCTGACCGGTATTTCGTTGAGCATGTCGATATTGCGGCTGTGCCTGTACAATCCCACAAATGCCCTGACCGCTTTTTCCGGGGTGTGATAGGTCAGCACGTCGTTTTCATTGAGAATCTGACGGGCTTTATCCATGCTTGCGCCGCCCAGCCAGACTGTAAATACAGGACCGGGCAGGGAAGCGCTCTGGTCTGCCAGGATCCGGGCGAGGTCTTCCGGGGCAAAGTGGTCCACTGGTGAATGGATCATGAGGGTACCGTCCACCTCCGGTGCCTGGGCTGCAATGGTAACGGCCCGGGCAATCTGGGTACAGGAGGCATCTGCCAGGACATCCACAGGATTGGTTTTGCTCCATGCTTTTTCAAGGGTGGTCTCCAGGGCCTCAATGGTTTGGACGCTTAGCACCGCGGGCTCAAGACCAAAGGATGAAAGGGCATCCACCGCCATTACCCCCGGACCGCCGGCATTGGTGACAATGGCCAGGCGTCTGCCTGTGGGGCGCTGCTGTCTTGCCAGAATCCGGGTGAAGTCAAATAATTGTTCAAAGGTGTCCACCCGCAGAATTCCTGCCCGTTCAAAGGCAATGTCATAGACCGCATCTTCTCCGGCAAGTGCGCCTGTATGAAAAGAGGCCGCCCGGGCACCGGCCTCCGACCGGCCGGATTTCAGGCAGATAATAGGCTTTATCCGGGAAACTGCCCGAGCCGCGCTCATAAAGTTTCGGATCCGGGTCATGTTTTCCATGTACATGATGATGCTGTCCACGTCCCTTTGTTCGCCTAAAAAATCGATCATGTCGGCAAAATCAACATCCAGCATGGAGCCTAAACCGACAATGTGGCTGAACCCCAGATTTTCCTTTTCAGCCAGATCCATGACCGAAGCGCACACGGATCCGGATTGGGACAAAAAGGCAATTCGCCCCTTGGCCGGGGAGCCCGGCAAATGGGATGCATTCAGGTTCAACGGGGGATGGGCAATGCCGATGCAGTTGGGGCCAATGATGCGCATGCCGCTTTGCCCGGCCGCGGCCTTGATCTGCTGTTCGATCCGGGAACCCTGGTCCCCTGTCTCCCGGCCCCCGCCACTGATGATCACGGCCCCTGCCGGGCCTTTGTCTGTGCACGCTTCAATGATCTGGGGAACCTGGTTGATGGGCGCCGCCACCACGGCCAGGTCCACAATGCCCTCAATGTCACGGACATCTTTTGCCACAGGCAGATTCATAATTCTGGAATGATCCGGGTTGACTGGGTAGACACTACCCTTAAACCCGCCCTCAACGATGTTGCGTATCAGGGTATGACCCACCCGACCCTGTTCGCCGTCGGCGCCGATGACGGCAATGGAACCGGGATTGAACATTCTGGATAAATTTTGTGTACCCATTTGTTCCTCCTTAAAAATAGGTCATGGAATCAGCCAAATCGTAAATTTTCTGGACGCGTAAATAATTTTTCTGGGAATTCGTCCTATATCGAAATTTTCAACGTCTGACACCCCCTTGCGGCCTAGGACAATGGTGTCGCATTTTGCAGCCCGGGCCGTGTCCAGAAGCGTGCCTGCCCGGCTTTCAGCCCCCTGGATAAGACGGGTTTCGATCCGGTCTTCCGGGATTTCCGCCTGGGTCAGGATCTCTTTTGCCTCGACCAAGGCATCATTGAGTTTGCGTTTGGCCCGAAGAGACATGTCTACAAAGGGATCCTTTCCTTCAGGCACTGAATCTGCAACTGTGGTGCGCATGATCGCACAAAGAAGAATACGGCAGTCGGTTTTTTTCATCATATCGGCCGTGTACCGGATCGCGTTCCTGGATCCTGCGGAACCGTCAACCGCAACGCACAGGTAGTGCTGGATTTCACGGGTTCCGGCGATAATCAAAGGAATCATGTCTGCTTTTTCCACCAGCTTGGCAGCTACCCCGCCCATGGTTATGCCGGTAATGGAGTTTGTACTTCCCCTTCTGCGGATGACAAGACTATGGTACGCATTGTTCTTAAGTTCGTTGAGAATGCCCCTGGCAACCCCCTTTTCCCGGCCGGAAAGTTTGATTTCAATATTTTCCGGCACATAACCGGCAGCTATCATTTTCCGGCGTGCCTCTTTCAGAAATTCGGTCATTATTGTTTTCTGGCCCATTTCCCAGGCCTTTACCTGGGATACGGCAATCTTGCTGAAGGAATCCCGGGTCAGATCATAATAGGCTTCGGGCACGGGCGTTGTTATGTTAAATAAGGTCACCTGCCTGGTTTTAAACGGTTTGAAGTGGCACAGATAGTCAACGGTCCTTTGCGCACGTTTTGAGCCGTCAAGGGTAACTAATATTTTTTTCTCGTCAGGCATGGGGACCTCCTTTGGAAAATCCCGGGCCGGTTGATTGGGTCCGAACCCGGGGGGGTGCTTTTTTTAATGGATGATATCCGGGCCTAAACGAAGCACAGGCACCGGGCTGTGGCGAAAGATCTTTTCTATGGTGCTGCCCAGGGTAAATCTAGTCGAACGACTGCGCCCCCTGGGACCCAGAACCAGAATGTCGGCACCGATCTCCTGTGACGCCGAAAGAATCTGTTCGTAAGGTACACCCGAATCAATGGAAATATCTATTTCTTCAATGTCTCTCAGTCCGGCTGCCTTTATCTGCTCGGCCATAAGGTCATGCCGCCGCTGTTTTTCCTTCAGCAAAAACTGTTCCAAGTCAAACGTGTTTTCAGGAATATAGTGGGACTTTACCCAGGAGATCTCCTGGGTGCTGATGCAGTTGAATGCATGCAGTTTTGCCCCACTGATTTTTGCCACCCACCCGGCCCTGGCCAGGATATCCGGGGACCAGGGCGAAAAGTCCACAGCCGCCATAACCGTGCGGATCATTCCGGCTTCGGGTGTGGACTTCCCTGGGGCCATGCGTTTGAAAACATTTTTGTCCCTGACGCTGAGCAACGGGGTTGTGCAGTAACGGAACACATATTCCGCAGAACTGCCGAACATGAAACTGGACAGGTTGGACCGGCCCTTATTTGCCATGACAACAAGGTCCGGGTCGATGCGTTCAATCATGTTAAGAATTCCGTCCGGCGGATGTCCCGTTGAGACGTGGATATCCGTTTTGTTGGAAAATTGCGGGAATCGTTCCATGATCACTTTATTGATCAGTGCATTAATTTCGGCTTTCCGGTTCTCTTTGAGTTCGGCCAGATATTCCTCTGTATCTTCCCTGCCGAGGTATACGGTCCCTGTCATGAACACCGGTGTGACCTCCCTTAGGGGAATAACGGAACAAATGGCGACCTTGGTATCTCCTTGTTGTGCCAGACCTAGGGCATAGCCCAGGGTCATGGGCGAATAGTCGGACAGGTCAATGCAGGCCATAATGGTTTTGATGTCAGTCATAAGCTGCTCCCTAATCTTGAAGGAATTAAATATTTTCCCATTTGAAAAAACAGATCCTGTTCCCTGATCACCCCTGCGGGCTTGCCGTTCTCGGTGACAATCAGACGGCGCTGGTTTTGGTCCACCATGATCCAGGCCGCTTCCATCAGGGTGGATTCCGCATCAATGGATACGGGTACCGGGGACATAATCTCACTGATGGTCAACGTGCGGATCTGTTCTACTGCGCTTGTGAACATCCCCCGCCAGAATATGGGGGAGTATTGGATGGAATCCGCCGTGGACGGTTTGGCCGATGTCAGGTAGCCGGGCAGAATCCATTCTAAGAGGTCACGGATGGTGAGAATGCCCTGAATCTGTATGTTCTTGTCCATCACCAGTATGGACCTGTGACCGGTTTCCATGATCAGGTCTGAGGTTGGAATTGTTACAAATGAGGCTTTAAGTTCCTGGATGGATTCGGCAATGGTTGCATTCCCGTCAATGGTGGTATAGGCACTTAAGGGGATCATCGCCGACCCCACCAGGTCCTCTTCGATGTTTTCCGCCTGTTGTTTACTCCGGCATGCTTCCCGGATCTTATCGGACAAAAGGTCAATGTCACAAGGCTTTGACAGATAATCAAAGGCACCTAATACCAGGGCCTGTTCTGCCGAATCCTTATCGCCATGACCCGTGAGCATGATCACGGGAAAATCGGGTTTTAATTTAAGCATTTTTTCAAGGACCTCATGCCCGTCCATGCCGGGCATGCGGATGTCCAGAACGGCCACATCCGGCGACTGGTCCAGACATTTCAAGGCTTGTTCGCCGTTTTCCGCAAGAATGGTCTGAAAACCGTTACGTTCCAGAATTTTGCGCGTGGTTTCCCTGAATCGTTTTTCATCATCAACCATTAAGACTTTTATGGGTCGTTTCATTTTATATTGCTCCTATTTAAAATTTTTTACACACGACCGGTGACGGCTGTTATGGCCGAATAAATCAGGCACCACTGGACAGGCACAGATATCAACAGGACGGTAATCGCCCGGGCTTTGGACAGGCCGCAGCTTTGTCGAAATCCCGTATAAACCAACCAGTATTTCCAGGGCTCCGTGAACCAGATCATGAAGGGCAGCCATGAGATAAGCATGGTGATTCCCGATGCATAGGCATAAAGCCCGAACACCAAAGAAAAGCCCCGGCTTTTGCCGCTGAGCATCACCATGGTGCAAAAGCCCGTGATGGAACTGATGAGCACCATGCCTGCCGCATTGATAAAATAGATCAATGCCATGACCGCAGGAGATTGGGGGCCTGGACCTGTAAGCAGTCCTGCAGCGGCATAAAATCCGGCACACAGGGCTGTAAACCCCAAGGCCCGGCCCAGGGTGTGGACTGCAGGCAGCTCTGCAAAAAACAGGACCGGTTCGATGAGCAGCCGGATTACACCTTGGCTGTAGAATCTCAATGCCGAAAGTGTCCCTGGTGTATTCATGTCATCCTCCTTAGGCTTAGGCGAAAAGGCGTGTTCTGAAAGGCTTTTCACTGGACTATCCTCCATAAGCCTTTTGTTTATATCTGTCGGCTTACAATCCCTGCCGCAAGCTGAATGGAAAACACGGCCCCTTCCCCGGGACGGCTGTCCACAGACATGGTGCCGCCAAAGCTCTCGATAATGCCGAAACACACCGAAAGTCCCAGGCCCGTTCCCCTGCCAACGGCTTTTGTGGTAAAAAAGGGTGAAAAAATTTTATCCATATGCTCAGGCGCTATTCCGCAGCCATTGTCTTTAACCTGAATGTTCACCATAGCCCGGCCCTCATCGTCCCGGGTTTGGGCTGCACTGATCTCAATTTTGCCGCCATTGGCGCCGTGCTGGCTGGTAACGGCATACATGGCATTGTTGATCAGGTTCAGCAAGACCTGCTGGAACCGGCCGGGATCGCCCATGAAGCTTGGTGCGTTTTCTTCAATTCGGGTGGTGATCTCTACGCCGCTGGTACGGGCGGAGTTTTCAACAAGCTTGAGAATTTCTGGAATAACCGTGCCCGGGTCCAGGATGGTGTGCTTAACCTCTTCTTTTCTGCCGAATTTTAGGATGGCAGAGGTGATTTCATGGCAGCGCTCCACCTGTTTATGGATCTGGTCCACACTTTCCCGGATATCATTGAGGGTCTGGGGATCGGGGGATTTGTCCTTGTCCTCTTTGCCCGGGTACAGGTCTTCCATAAGAATTTTGATCAGGGCATATTCACTTTTGATGATCTGTAAAGGATTGTTGATTTCGTGGGCAAATCCGGCTGCCATTTCCCCGATTTCCGCCAGTTGCACGGCCCGGATCAGCTGCCTGCTCAGCTGTTCCTTTTCCTCGTCCAGACGCTCCATGCGCCGGCAGATGGTCTCGGAGGTAACATAGGCCAGGACCACCAGGGCTGTCAGTCCTAAGAGAGCGATGACCACACAGATCAGCACAGCAGAGTAAAGTGCTCTGTAAGCATCGTTTTTTTCCTGGCGTACCACCAGATACCAGGATTGATTGGTCAATTTGGATACCGCATATAAAAAAGGTTGTCCCTGGGGTGACAACTGGAAGGTCTGCCGGTTGGCGGAAAACTGCTTGTTCATCCACCCAAAGGCCGGATCTTTATCAAGAAGGGCGATATCCCCGGAACGCCTGGCGGTTTGGGCCACCCCCTCGTGGTTCAAAATGTAGGCTTCGCCTGTTTTGCCTATGCGCACCCCGGATACCATGGAGTCAAAGAGTACGGTGTCAATGGTGGCACGCAGCACCCAGGTTCGGTTGTTTTCAGTTCTGCGTACAGCCACAACAAAATGGGGGATATTGCGGTACCCGAGGAAAATATCACTGATATAAAATCCCCGGAGCATGGTTTTCTGGAACCAGGGTTCCTGGGTATAGCTTTTTCCTGCCAGGGCATAGGATCCGGAATATTTTAAGTGATTACCTGTTTCGTCAAACAGCCCCAGGTCAACAAAGGCTGGAGACCGTTTCTGAAGACTCTGGCAGATGGTGCCAATGGCGCCTTCGGCCATGATGTCTTCAAACGTATATACCCGGGTGATCAGTTCAAGATCGGATTTTCTTTCAAGCAGGAATGATTCAATCATTTTGCGGTGGTCTGTCAGAATTCTTTCAAGGCTGGCCTGGGTGGATTTATCCAGGGTTGAAGAAAAGAAGTAGAAGCTTATCCCCATTACAATAATAAAAGGGATCATGGGGAAAAAAGTCATATTAAGAAAAATTGATCTTTTCAGCCATTGTCTGTTTTGTTTTAATTTGTTCAAGATTTTCCCATTTGTTCCTTGTTTAAAAGAAGGTTCTCTTGCCTGGGACTTACATAGAGCAACTATGGTGCCGGATAAAAAACAAGCCTGAGAAAAAAATTAATACGTTGAAATTAAAGCTGATATCGGTTTGTTTGTCAACGTCTCGGCGAAATTTTAAGCGTAAATTTGTCCATGGGTTTTTCAATCTGTAAAAAAGGCTGACATATGGAAATCAGAAGCATCGGTTTTGGGAACACCAACTGAAGATCATTTGCCAAAAACTTTAGGTTAAGTGCTTAGTTAACTACATGACAAATTGAATAAAAAATTTGCACGCCTTTTCAGATGATGTTAATAACAGCCATGGGCTGACCTGGTGTATCAACACCCAGACTCAACCCACAACAAAACATGAAAGTAATTTAATCCGAATGCAGATGTCCCTAATCGTGCCAATCGCAACAGATTCCTTGGAGGGGGTATGTCGGAGAACCATTCTATCTCCCGGCTAGATTTTCAGAGGTCGATTGGGCTGTTTGGTGCCACATCGATCGGTATTGGAGGCATGGTGGGCGGTGGTATCTTTGCCGTGCTTGGCGTGGCATCCGAACAGGCTGGAGGCAGTACCCCAATCGCCTTCTTTGTGGCGGGTCTGGTGGCCGCTTTGACAGCCTTTTCCTATGCTAGGCTGTCGGTGAAATATCAAAGCGCTGGGGGGACTGTCGCTTTCATCGACAAGGTGTTTGGAGTCGATGATTTCACAGGTAGCCTCAATATTATCCTATGGGCTGGCTACATCGTCACTACTGCACTCTACGCATCGGCTTTCAGTAATTACGCAGCTACATTGTTGCCTGGCGGTACTAACCCTGGCCCGAGCCTGTTCCGTATCCTCACCATGACCGGGGTAATCATCCCTTGGGCAATCAATCTTACAAATGCAGGTCTGGTTGCCCGTTCGGAGGGTCTAATTGTCGCAATAAAGATGGCGATTCTTCTGGTGGTAATCGCTGCTGGTGTTCCAACCGTTTCTCTTGAGCGCATTAATCCATCGACCTGGCCGGCAGCTTTATCAATTCTGGAGGCTGGAATGCTGATATTCGTGGCCTATGAAGGATTCGAGCTTATAGCGAACGCCTCTGCAGATGTCAGAAGTCCAGAAAAAACACTGCCCAGAGCATTTGCACTCTCCGTTGGTATAGTCATAGCACTCTATGTCCTCATCGCATACGTCGTCGTGGGTTCATTATCCCCAAGCGAGATCATCGCTTCTTCCGATTTTGCACTGGCTCAGGCAGCTTCCACTTCACTGGGGCATATTGGATTTATCATGGTATCGATCTCTGCTGTTCTGGCTACTTTTTCAGCGATCAACGCGACCTTGTACGGTTCAGCTCGTCTTAGCTTTACCATTGCAACTGAAGGTGAGCTCCCAGCATCACTGGAGTCGAGAACCTGGAATCAACCTGTCGGTCTGCATATCACTGCACTGATCGGATTGGGCTTAGCGGTTGCCCTACCAGTGGAGAGTATCTCAGCGCTGGCTTCTGCGATATTTCTCGCTATATTCGCAGTTGTTAATGCTGCTGCTTTCAAGGATGAAATTTCCGTTCGCTGGGTCAAGAGTATTTCTGCTGTGGGAGTGATTGGGTGTGTGGTCTCTCTTGTGATCGTCGTTGCACGATCTGTTACAAGTGATCCCATTGCAATGAAGGTATTGTTAATCCTGCTGGTGTTGGTGCTTGGTGCCGAGCATCTGTTCCTCAAGAAAAAACGCAAGCCATTCACTGGCTGACTGCCAGAGAACAGAATATTTCTCTTTTGAAAAAATTTAACTGCTGTGCTTGCCAGTACAAACTTAAGAGCTACTTCGTAAAATTTGATACGCAAAAAACAAATTCCTATGATTTTTTAATATTTGGATTTGCATTAACTCAGGAATATACATATGAAAAATTATCCTTTTTTGGAAGAAATCGGCCTTGAAGTCCTTTATGCAAAAGACGGTGAATCAGAATTGGCAATTGATTTAACAAAAAAACACAGTAACTCCTGGGGATCCATGCACGGTGGTGTGACAATGACGTTATTGGATGTCTGTATGTCACGAGCTGCACGTTCAGCGGATTCAGAAGAGAGCGGGGCCGCGACTATAGAGATGAAAGTCAGTTTTTTTCAACCGGGTGGCCAGATAGGTCAACGTGTGACCGCGAAAGGTCGTCTTTTACATAATTCAGGGCGGATGTTCTTCTGTGAAGGGGAAATCTGGAATGGCGAAAAACTGGTTGCCAAGGCTTTGGGCACTTTTAAAATCTTCCATAGCGCAAAGTCGTCTAAAAGCTGACAGAGTATTCCGTAAGGTCAACCTGTATATTACAAAATATCCTCAAGGGGCAAGCCGTTGAGCCTTCGACCCCGGGCCCGCGCCTTGGGGTGATCAAATCCTGATTTATCAATCCATACGGACATGCTTGAGCGTATATACATCCTTGCGTCGTGCTTTTAACAGCGGCAACTGTTCCCGGATGTCCTCGACTTTTTGAAGGTCGGCCTTGGCAAATACGATGCATTCCTGGGCTCCTGCTTCGGCAACAATCCGGCCCCAAGGGTCGCAGAGCATGGAGTGGCCGAAGGCAACATAGGACGCATTTTTATCCCTGGCAGGAGAGGCCACCCCGAAAAAGACCTGATTATCCACTGCTCTCATTCTTGCGGTCATATGCCAGTGCGCAGGTCCCGTGGTCATGTTGAAAGCTGCCGGGATGAAAATCATCTGGGCGCCGGCATCAACCATCAGGCGCATCAGTTCAGGGAAACGCATGTCAAAACAAATGGCGACACCGATCCTTCCAAAGGGCGTATCGCATACAGTTACCGTGCCTCCGGGACTCAACGTCTCGGACTCCATAAACCGAATTGCGCCTTTTACATCAATATCAAAGAGGTGCATTTTCCGATGCCGCCCGATCATCTGTCCGGTTTGATCAAAAACAAAGCAGGTGTTGAATATTTTACCGTTTTCTTTTTCAGGGATGGATCCGCCAATCAGACAGACCTCATTTTTTTTTGCCCATTGTCCCATCCTGTCTGTGGTATGCCCCGGACAGACCTCGGCATAAAGCGGAAAAAAATCGTTTTGATAAGGCGTTGTGAACATCTCCGGCAGCACGACTATCTTTGCGCCCTGCCGGGCGGCCTCTGCAACCATTTTTTCTGCCTTTTCCAGATTGGCGGTTTTATCCTCTTTAACGCACATTTGAATAAGTGCAATTTTGATGGTTTTCATTCTGTTTCACTTTTGTTTCTGAACAGTTTAAAGGTCAAAACGCCGATAAAGGCCATGACAACGGCCTTCACCGGAAAAATTAAAGCAGGGTCGATAAAATAACGTACATCAATGTGGGAAAATTTACCAGAGGCATCAGGTTCATCAGGTAAAAGCCTGAACCCCGGGAAAGCCGGCGGAAAAAATCCGGTGCGCCCAGTTCCTCCTGTCACCGGAGACAAGAGGTGCGGCATGGTTATTGCTATAAATACAAGAAACAAGAGAGCGAAGCGCCTGCGGCGTCCATTTTAGCCCTGCATTGTTGGTGTCTTTCGTTTCATTGTTTGTTGTGGGTTGAACCTGGGTATTGATAGACCAGGTCAGCCCATGGCTGTTATTTAGATGAATTCGATGAGGAGGGATTATGGCAGAAAAAGAGGAGCAACACAAAAACAAGCGCGAGGGCAAGAAAATCGGAAAATTGACCCTGAAAGAAAAGCGCAAAAAGAAAAAAGAGAGAAAATCAACTGGAGACGGATTCCAGAAAATTAAGAAAACTGAAACTGAAAATTAAGGGAAGAGACAGGGGTGGACAGATCGTGTTGAGAAATATAGGGCCATGTTGACATAACCCCGGGGTGTTGTTAAAAGTACCATCCTCTGCCCGTTCCATCTATCTTGCGGCGGAGTGACAACAATCCTTTTTGGGGTTTTAGATGAAAGACATACTGGTTTTGACCAATGCAGAGGATGAATGGCGCCTGATTTCAAACGCCCTGTCCGATGCCGGCAACATCCGCCGGGCCCCTGATCTCAATACGGCGCTGACACTGCATACCCAGTCCCCATTTGATCTGATCATGGCCGACATCGAACTGCTGGCAGCCCATCCGGGCATGCCGGCGTTCAGTTCGGTTAATCCATTTGTTCAGTTCATTGTACTGTGCACACGGTCCAACACCCGTCAAGCCATTGAGGCGGTGGAAGCCGGTGCTGTGGGATACCTGCTGTCTCCGGTCAGGGAACGGGATATCCATCTGCTGCTTCCCGCCTTAAACCGGTCCCGTTCCAAGGATTTTGAACTGGATTACCTGCGGGACCGGTTCTGGAAAACCGAATGGCTGGACATCATCCGGTCTAAAAATGCGGGCATGAAAAAAATTTTCGAAAATATCCGGTCTGTCGCCCCGACCATTGCCACCGTCCTGCTGCTGGGCGAAACCGGTACAGGCAAAGGCACTCTGGCCCGATTGATCCACTGGCACAGCCAGCGCTTCGAAAAGCCGTTTATCTCCATACATTGCGGCGCCATCCCGGACACCCTCATTGAAAGTGAGCTGTTCGGCCATGAAAAAGGGGCCTTTACCGGCGCTGAACGCAAAAAGCCAGGTCGGTTTGAAATGGCAGAGGGCGGCACAATTTTTCTGGATGAGATCGGGACAGTATCCCCATCCGCCCAGGTTAAGTTGCTCCAGGTGCTCCAGGACGGCACCTTCAGCCGTCTTGGCGGCGATTGTATTCTCAGGGCTAATGTACGAATCATCGCAGCCACCAATTCAGACCTGGAAGACGTTGTCAGCAAAGGGATATATCGAAAAGACCTGTTTTATCGCCTCAACGTGTTTC
>QKDP01000109.1 GCA_003252055.1 Desulfobacter postgatei
ACTCCAGAACCTGCAACGCCCTTGGCAGCTTGTACATTTCCTGAATACCAAAGGGAAGCACCAGGTAAAGACCTGTTTCATACACCTTTTTTTGCACACCACGGTGCAGACCGATTTTATTGACCTTTATGCCGTATTCATAGGGCCGGATATATTCCAGAAACGAACCATATGCCAACGCTGCAAGTACCACCAGTACCGTGAGGATCTTAATGAACAGTGGTACTTTTAATTTGAACTTTGGCAGCTTGGCTTTTTTTACAAATTCTGTTTTAAAAAATTCTGTGGTTGGGTGGATTTCCTTTGGGGCATTGTCTTCCAAATTGTCCGGGGTATCCATGGCTCTCCTTAATCATGTTTATGTTCATTAACGACTGTTTTTCATCCTGTGGGAATCAAAGGCAATGGCCCCTTGAAAGTCATAAATAATAGTCCTGAACCGGCATGGTGCCGGACAAAGTCTTTCGGCAGACCGGATCATGGCGCGGCCCACTCTTTCCACCACATCCGGGTATCCGGGCCAGACCATCCCAAAGGCATGACGAGCCGTGTTGGCGTTTGAAACCTGCCGGACCAGGGTCTTGTCTCCGGTCTCTTCCCTGACCACCTCCGAAAGCCACTCCATGGTGAGCTCCGACTTGGCAGCATGGGTATGGACAACCCCCTGGGCCATTTTCAGGGCTTTGCCGAAAAACACGGCCAGGGTGGCATGGGGGATCTGATTTTCAGCAAGACTTTTCATGGACATGCCGAAAAAATCCCCGATCTGTATAAAGGCCTCTGGGTGCAAATTGTACAGATCAACAAAAAATTCTTGGGAAAACCGCTCGGATCGCCTTCCTGTGGTCAGAACAACATGGTCGCACCCACACGCCCGGGCCACGGACATGGCGGCCCGGATGGTGGCGATGTAGGCCTCGTGGGACAAGGGGTTTACAAGTCCTGTGGTGCCCAGGATAGACAGGCCCCCTACTATGCCCAGCCGGCGGTTCAGGGTTTTTTCGGCCAGCTTTTCGCCGTTCTCCACAAAAATTTCAGCGCTCACCCCGGCATTGCTGTGATACTGGTTGAGCACCTGTAAGGCGGATTCACGGATCATCTTCCGGGGGCCGGGATTGATGGCAGGTTCTCCCGGCGGAACCTCAAGGCCGGGTTTGGTGACCATGCCCACGCCTTTGCCGCCAATGATCTGCACCGTACCGGGTTCATCTGTCAAGCCCACCCCGGCACCGATCCTGGCCCGGTGGGTAATATCCGGGTCATCCCCGGCATCCTTGACCACCACGGCCCGGACCAGACCACTGTGTGGGGATACCGAGTCAACGGGAATCTCAAGCATCTGGCCGTTAAGAAGATTAATATTGACCGATCCGGGAATCTGCTTTGTCAACAGATACACCAGGGCCGCTTTTACCGCAGCCGCTGCTGCCGTACCCGTGGTAAATCCCTGGCGTAAATTTTTCTTTTCTCTATCCGACAAACCAATACACCAGCCCCACAAAGACAATACTTGCCATCCGGAACCCCTGGCCCATCAGTAACATGGAAAGTCCCATGCCCGGTGAAAAAATGCCCATGTACCGGGGCAGCTGATGCCGGATGGCCCGAATGGGAAACGCGATGATATTGCCTAAGAGCAGTGCAATCACGGTCTGTTTCATGGTGATGGTGCCGGCATCCATCAAGGCGCCTGCCGCAGCAAACCCTGCAGTGAACTCCGAGACAAAACTTAAGACCACCACACTTAAGGCCTGGGCCGGAACAAAAGTCTGCACAGCAAACCGGGTCATAAAGGTCTCAATGGCATCAAAGGCACCTGCTGCAGTCAGCACGTAAACTATGGTGTAGACCGGAATCACAAAGCTTACCACCCGGGAAAACCGGGCGGGAAATTTTTCCTTTAAAGACTGCATCAACGGCTTTTTCTTTTTTGAAATGTCCTGGGCTTCCCCGGCCTGAATATCGTCACCCGCATTAGGCCCTGAATTTTGGACCCCCATAAAAAAGTGTCCGAACAGGACGAACAAAAACGTGCGGACACAGGTGGCCAGAAAGGTCAAAAGGAAATAAAGCAATCCTGCCGTACGCGTTAAGGGCACCACAATAAAAAAAGTCGTAGGCAGGTGCATAAAATAGGCCGGGAACTGATTGATGAAGTTGGTCAAAAAAAGCTGGCGCCGGGTGATCTGCTTTTCCTTGTAAAATTCCAGAAGCATGGCATTGGAGGACACCCCTGAAAAAAAGGCCGCGGTGAATGCGGCGGAACACCGGTGGCCCAGATTGGCAAACCTGAATATCGGTGCAGCTATGAAACCCAGCTTGCGGGTCCAGCCCGTGTCATCAATGGCCTGGGCCACCACAAGACCAATGCAGACAAAAACCAGCATCCGGGAAAGCGGCCAAAACAGGCGTTTGGGCAGCTTTGCCCCGGTGACGCCATCCACCCAGGCAAGGCCCGCAGCAAGCACGATTCCGGTGATCAAAAGCCCGATAAAAAGCGCCAAGCCGTTATTCTGTTTTTTTCTGACTTTCGACACAATGCCCGCTTTTCTTGGATATGATCAGGGTCCAGTAATCAGGTTTTTTCTTTTGAAACTCATTCACATTGCTGATAATCTGCTCGCCTTCAAGCCCGCATCTGACAATGCCCACACTGTTTTCGGCCATACCTGCCTCATCCAGGGCCTTTGCAATGTCACCGGCGTTTTTATACGCTTTAAGAAAAATCACATTGTCCGCACGGTCGCTGATTTCCCGGAACTTGTCCCCGCCCGTGACACCGGATAAAAGGATCATGGACTCCTGCCCCTCCACCAAAGGTGTGTTGATGCGGGCGGCTGCCGCCTGGTAGGAGGTGATACCCGGAATGGAACAGATCTCGATGTGCGGGGCCAGCTTTTGGATATGCTTGAGCAGATATCCGTAGGTGGAGTAGGTCATGCAGTCCCCAAGGGTGATGAAGGCGACATTTTTTCCCTGCTCCAGCACCTTAATGACGGTTCTGGCATTATCCTGCCACGCCGCTTCCTTGGCCTGCTTGTTCCGGGTCATGGGAAAAGGGAGTATTTGAATAGGCACAGACGCCCTTAAATGGGGTTTGGCGATCTCAGCCGCCAGACTCTGGGAATTTTTTACAGCGGATGCGGCAAACACCATGTCCACTGTGCTCAAAACTCTAACGGCTTTCAAGGTGATGAAATCCGGGTCTCCGGGTCCCACACCAATGCCGTACAAAATGCCTCGGGTCATTTTATTTCCTTTCACCGGCAACCTTATCTCCTGCAATCAGTGCCAACGCATTAATCACACTTGCCGCCACATTGGAGCCGCCTTTGCGGCCCACATTCGAAATATAGGGTATGTCGGTTTCCATCAAGGCGGCCTTGGATTCCGCCGCATTGACGAACCCCACGGGAAGCCCCA
>QKDP01000365.1 GCA_003252055.1 Desulfobacter postgatei
CCCAAAGCGGTCATACCGATATCGGCAATCCCCTGGACCACCCCGTCGTAAGTCTGGGGGGCTTTGGTCAGGGTGGAGGCCGGGAAATACTGAATAACCACTTCCCCATTGGTTCTTTTCTCAACTTCCTTGCACCAGCTTTCAGCCAACTGGCTCTGGATATGTGTGGGTGGGAAAAAATTGGAGTATCGAAGGGTCGTTTTGGCTGAAACATGGGATGCCCAGGACAGGCACAGTAAAAGAACCAGTAACACAGACCATTTTTTCATGGTACCTCCAAAAGTGATTATCATGTAACTATAAACAAGTTAAAAATATCGGCCTATACTATCCGAGCAGCCCAGGGTGTCAAGAAAAAAAACGCCCGAATGGCAGGCGTGTCGATGAATATGGTTGCGTTGTCAACCATATTCTCCCGCGCCGTCAACAATTGAACATCTTAATTCAAGTGAATGACCACAAGACCGCCCCGCTCATACCCGAAAGGCCTGAACATCCCGGCGTATCGGGTGGAGATACCTTTGTAAAATCTGTTGAAGGGGATACGGTAGGCCAGTTTCTGGTCAGAATCAACATCCAGGATGGTGACAAAACCAGTTGACGGATCAAATCCACCTACAGGAGAAATATGGGGGATGTTTAACTCCTTTAAAAAAGCGCCCTGGTCAAAATGGGCAATGATCAAACAATTGTCCAGAAATTGAAAATTTTTAAGGTGTCCAAGAATCTGCTGCCTACTCCTTCCTTGTGTTGGGACGCCTTGGACCATTTCAACCCTTTTAAAGGGGATACCGTATGCCCTAAGGCTATCTTGGACCACCTGGGCAAGAACCGCCAGCGGCAACCCCCGCCGGCCTTTATACCCGCCCGGTTCCATACGCTCTTTCCAGTGGGCAGTTCTCACTTTTTCCAGAATAGCCTGCTGGATAACTGTCGGTCCGGGGCATCCGTACCGTTCCCTCAACACATTGACCACACAGACCACCGAGGCCACGGAACACGAAGATTCATGATATTGCTTTACATGGTGACGGAACAGAGCCGCCTGGAGGTCTGTCCCTTGCGAAAGTCCGGGGGATGGGGTGATGTGACTTGCCTGGCCCGGACCAAAACTGCCTGTGCGCGTCACCCAGTGGAAAAAATATCTGATGATCAGGTAGGGTCGGACAATGGAAATTCTGAAAAGGTTCATCATGCGGCTACAAAATGAGTAAATCCATGGTTCAGGGTGTATGGGGCTGATCTATTTTTCACGAATAACCGCCTGAATCTGGCCAAGTTTAAAGACAAGGCCCTGGGAGGTGTCTATTAAAAAAGGTGTCATCTGGGCCAGGGCTTTCTGGGTGAATTTGACCAGATGGGCGTCAGTTTCCATAAACAGGGCGTCCTCTTTTATGTAAAGGGAGCCGGGGTCAAGGGTAATGGTGTCAAGGGTATTTAAGGTCAACTCAATGCCGGCGTCTTTCTTGATAAGATCCACCACAAAAACAGCCGTATCTTCGTAAGGGAAATAGACCTTTTCTTCAACATCATTCAGGGTCTGACATAAAAAATATCCCTGGTCGTCTTTTTGGATGGATTGATTGAAATATTTTATAATCTTTGGGTGTTCCAGTTTCCCGTGTTCATTGTGCCAGGTGCCGTCTTTGTCCATCCAGAAAACCGCCTGCTCTTTGGGGATGATGTTCTGTTTTTTTGTCTGGCCCATGGGTATTTCCTTAAGTTCGGGAGTCAGGTTTCCTTGTATCTGAAAACAAAAACGGATACAAGTGGCAAACGCTTATAATGATATGGAGAACCACCTTGTTATGACCTGCCGTTTGGACAATGGTCTTTCCTTGCTGCCCCAAAAGGTAAAAGATCTTCCCGGCATTGCAGATCTGCCTGTGGTGTCTGTGCTGGGGCAGATGGACAAAGCCCTGGAAGAGGAAGGGTGTGCCCTGCTTGCGGCCCCGCCGGGTGCGGGAAAGACCACTCTTGTGCCCCTGGCCTTGATGAACCGGCCCTGGTTGAAAAATAAAAAGATCATCATGCTGGAGCCCAGACGGCTGGCGGCCCGGGCCTGTGCCGCCCATATGGCTGCACTTCTTGGGGAAGCTGCGGGTCAGCGTATTGGATACCAGGTACGTATGGAAAGATGCATTGGCCCAAAGACCCGGGTAGAGATTGTCACCGAGGGGATTCTTACCCGCAGGCTGCAGTCTGATCCGGGGCTGGAAGGGGTGGGGCTTGTTATTTTTGATGAATTTCATGAACGCCATATCCATGGGGATCTGGCCCTGGCCCTAAGCCTTGATGCGGCCGAAGGCTTTGCAGAAAACCTGCGCATTGCTGTCATGTCCGCCACCATGGATATCCGGGCCTTGTCCGGTCTTTTGGGAAATGCCCCGGTTATTTCATCCCAGGGCAAAACCTGGCCTGTGGAAACCATATATGTGGATCCGCATAATCAAACGGGCCCATCCGGTTCCGGAGCCGGATGGGATGGGGTTTTACCGGCCTGTCTGAATACCGTGGTCAAGGCCGTGGCCTGCCATGACGGCGATATTCTGGTCTTTTTGCCCGGTGCCGCAGCCATCAGGACCCTTGCTGAAAAATTGAATGAAAAATTTAAACAGGATCCCGCTGTAAAAGTGATCCCTTTGTTCGGCAGTCTCTCTTTCAAAGACCAGAAAGCTGCCATTGAGCCATCCGCATCAGGAAGGAAAATTGTTCTGGCCACGCCCATTGCAGAGACATCCCTGACCATCCAGGGTATCCGGGTGGTGGTGGATTCAGGCCTGGTCAACCAGCCTGAGTTTTCACCGGGCCGGGGCATGACCAGGCTTGAAACCCGGCCTGTATCCAAAGCATCTGCAGACCAGCGCCGGGGCAGGGCAGGCCGCACCGCTCCGGGCATCTGCTACCGGTTGTGGCCCCAATATGTGCACCAGGGCCTTGTGCCGTTCAACCGTCCTGAAATCCTCAGCGCGGATTTGGCCCACCTGGTCCTTGAACTCTCCCTGTGGGGGGTGCGTGACCCGGCACAGCTCAAGTGGCTGGACATCCCGTCACCCCGGGCGGTCGGGGCGGCAAAAGATCTGCTTGTTTCCCTGAACGCCCTGGACCATGAGGGCTCAATCACAGCCCATGGCCGAAAGATGCTGACTGCGGGCATTCACCCCCGGTTGGCCCATATGGTTCTTCGGGCCAAAGAGATGGGCCACGGTTTTTTAGGGTGCTGTCTGTGTGCGTTGGTTGAAGAAAAGGATATTGTTGCCTCTGAACATGGGCGCCGGGATCCCGATATTGTGCTGCGTCTGGAAATTGTGGCCGGATTATTACAATCAAAAATGGAAAAAAGAACTTTTTTTCACCGGGAAAGGGCGTTGTCCGTCCTGGCCCAGGCAAGGCGTCTGGCAGCAATGTTTAATATCCCAAGCCAAACCATGGATGTGAATATGGCCGGAAGGCTTCTGGCCCAAGCCTTCCCGGACCGGGTGGCGGTAAGGCGCAGTGCCGGCAGATTGTCCTTTCTTACGGCTAAAGGCAGCGGTGTGTTTTTTGACACGGAAAATACCTTGTCTGCCCGTGACTTTATTGTGGCCGTTGAGGTGGACGGCCAGGCAAAGAATGCGCGTATTTTTCTGGCTGCGGCCCTGGACCGGGTAGATCTGGAAACTGATTTTTCAACGGAACTGGTAACCCAGGACACCGTGGACTGGGACCAGGGGACCGGTTCCGTAAAGGCGGTCAGGCAAACCCTGTTCGGCCGCATTGCTGTCAGCCAAACGCCTTTACCCACACCTGACCCGGAAGCGGTGAAGGCCGCCGTGCTCCGGGGCATCAGGGAAAGGGGGCTTGGGAAATTTGACTGGCCGAAAAAAACAATGGATTTCAGGTACAGGGTCATTTTTCTGAAAGGGGTTGCCGGAGCTGGACTGGATTTTGCCCGGTTACCCGATGTGGGGGATAACGCACTGACAGATGCCCTGGCAGACTGGCTTGGCCCCTTTCTTTCCGGGGTCACCTCTGCAGCCGGACTGAAGCGCGTGGACCTGGATGCTGCCGTAAAAGCCCTTTTTACCTGGGAACAGTTAAAAATGGTGGACCAGCATGCCCCCACCCATATCCGGGTGCCGTCCGGATCTGCCATCCCTATCCGGTATGCGGATAAAAACGGACCTTTGGAATCTCCGGTGCTTGCGGTCAGGATCCAGGAAGTCTTCGGCATGGACGCCACCCCTGTGATTGCCGCAGGCCAGGTGCCCTTGACTCTTCACCTGCTCTCACCGGCATCCCGGCCGGTTCAGATCACAACCGACCTTGGTCATTTCTGGTTCCATACCTACCAGGAGGTAAAAAAAGATCTCATGGGACGTTATCCAAAACATTACTGGCCCCAAAATCCACATACGGCCCAGGCCACTGCCAGGGCCAAACCCAAGAAGCCTAAGTAGTGTCTAAAAAGATGACAAATGCTTTATAGCTGCGGGACATTCCAAATCCACCATCTAATTTCTGATTTTAATGTAAAATCAGTCAACTAACTGCATTTATCTTTCACCCATTTGGTGAAAGATAAATCTTGTTAAACTTTTGAATTAACAAAGAAATAACATATTAGATGGTGGATTTTGGGACATGTCGCTTTATTTACAGATTAGATAAAGGATGTTAGAAATATACAGAAGCATGCCTTATTATTGTCAGCCATTGAAAAATTGGTCATGAGAACAAAATGTCGAAAAATAAAGTCACACTAATGGATATTCTTGCAAATGAATTTCTGAAATTCCAAAACATAAGGAAGAATTAAATTCAAAGGAACAAATGTGAGTGAATACCAGTATTATGAATTTCAGGCCATAGACAAACCTTTGTCTGAAAAAGATCGAGAAGTGCTTCGAAATATATCCTCCAGAGCGCAGATCACCTCAACAAGCTTTGTCAATGAATACAACTATGGCAACTTCAAAGGTGACCCATTGAAGCTGGTGGAAAAATATTTTGATGCCTTTTTATATGTCACCAATTGGGGAACCCATCAGCTTATGCTGAAGATTCCGCGAAAACTAATAGATTTGGATCTTGCAAGTCAATATTGCATCGGAGACAGTTGGACTATCTTTGAAAAGGGAGATTACCTGATCTTTGACTTTACATCTGAAACCGAAGATTATGATTGGGAAGAAGGTGAAGGCTATCTATCACCATTGATTTCATTACGTTTCGATCTTATCCGGGGGGATTATCGATGCTTGTATCTTGCCTGGCTCTTTTGTGCGCAAATGGATGAGATCGAAGCCGATGAAGAAGAACCGCCTGTTCCTGCAAATCTTGGAAATTTAAACGCTTCCCTTGAAAGTTTCGCAGATTTCATGCGGATCGATAAGGATCTTATCCAGGTAGCCGCTGAAAACAGTATTGCAGAACAAAAATCGGTTCAAAATGATCAAAAGCTAAAGATCTGGATAGATGGGCTGCCCAATAATGAAAAAGATACAATTATTTTTCGGCTAATCAATGACAACGATCCTCATATAGGAAACGAACTGTTGCAGCGGTTTCGAAAAACACTATCAACACAAGATACCAAAAATAACGAAAAGGCATCACGCACTGTACTGAAACTGCTTCAAAAAGCGGAGGCATATACTAAGGAAAAGGATCGGCAGATCGCTGAACAGAAAGCAAAGGAAAAAGCACGCAAAGAAAAGGATGCGGCCATAGCAAGAGAGAAATATTTGAACGGACTGGCCGGAAGGGAAAATGAAATCTGGAAGAAAGTTGACGCCCTTATTTTGACCAAAAAGCCCAAGGACTATGATGAAGCGATAAGACTTCTGATTGATTTGAAGGATTTTGCCAAAAAGAATAATACAACCAGTTTGTTCAAATCAAAGCTGATGGCTATTCGGGAAAACCATAGCCGAAAATCAAGCTTTATGAATCGTATTGATTCAGCTAATCTACTATGATGGTAAGACAGCGATATT
>QKDP01000189.1 GCA_003252055.1 Desulfobacter postgatei
AAACCGGTCCACAACGGTTTCAAGACTTCTTTCAAAGGCAATGGTGACCTGGTCTTCATCAAACACTTCCTTGACCTGGTCTGCCAGTAGTTTACCCTTGTCTACGCAAAGAATACTGATAGGCGCGTCTGGGTTATCCATTGGGTTTCAGCACGTTTCCCAAGGTTGTCCAGGTGATGAAATACCAATATATTGTAAAAAAATGCACACCATTCACCCCTTATTCCTGGTCAAATTTGACTGTTCCTTTATGAACTATCATTAATATACTGACGTTTCAAGGGGATAAAAATTAAAAATATAACGAAAAACGGTTTTGTGCTTTTTTGCACACAAATATTAGACTTTCATAAGATCTGTGCATAAATTATACATTTTTCAAAAATACAAAAGCAGATGAATAACAGCATGTATCCATCTGCTTTTTTTAGTTTTTAAAATGGAGGCATTCTACATTTTCACCATAATGTGCCGGACAACTGTGTAATCTTCCAATCCGTACATTGAAAGATCCTTTCCGTATCCTGACATTTTAAATCCTCCATGGGGCATCTCCGATGCATACATAAAATATGTATTAATCCATGTTACACCATACTGAAGCATGGATGATACCCTGTGCGCTTTTTCAATATCCTTGGTCCAGATAGAGGATGCCAGTCCATATTTGCAATCGTTGGCCCATTCAATGGCTTGGTCGGTGTCGCTGAAACGGGTGACGGAAACCACCGGCCCGAAGATCTCCTCCTGAACCACTTCGTCATTCTGACGGGCATCGACAATCAGGGTGGGTTCATAAAAATATCCGCGATCAATTTTATTGCCGCCGGCAACAATTTTCAGGTGTGGGACCTTTTTGGCACGTTCAACAAAGCCGCTGACAATCTCCCGTTGGTCGGCGGAAATTAACGGCCCGATATCATTGACATCAATGCTTTTAACGGCCACGGTCAGCTTTTCAATGACTTCCTGGTAGATATTGTCCTGAACATACAAGCGACAGGCCGCAGTACAATCCTGCCCTGCATTGTAATATCCCCACAATTTCATATTTTCCACCAGATCATCGATATCGCAATCATCAAATGCAATGACCGGAGCCTTGCCCCCTAACTCCAAGTGGGTGCGTTTTACATTGGATGTCGCAGATGTCAGCACCTGTTTGCCGGTATTGACCGAACCGGTCACTGAAACCATCTGGATTTTTTTATGCTCGGCAATGTGTTTTCCAATAACACTGCCTTTACCTGTTACAATATTAAGTACACCGGCAGGAAACAGCTCTTTAATATCTTCAACCAACGCAAGCATGGTCAGCGGTGTGCATTCGGATGGTTTGAACACCACCGTATTTCCGGCTGCCAGAGCCGGGGCAATTTTCCAGGCCGCCATCATCAAAGGATAATTCCAGGGGGCGATTTGGCCGACTACACCCACCGGATCCCTGCGGATCATGCTGGTGAAGCCTTCAAGATATTCCCCGGTGGCACTGCCGGACATGCAGCGCGATGCGCCTGCAAAAAACCTGAAATGATCGGAAATGGCCGGCATCTCATCTTCCAGCATTCGCTGAAAGGGTTTGCCGCAATTCAGGGATTCAAGTTTTGCTAAAAGTTCTGCTTTTTCATCGATCCGATCGGCAAATTTATATAAAACGGCTGCCCTGTCTGCAAAAGATTTTTTTTTCCAAGCCGGAAACGCTGCATTGGCGGCATCCACCGCCAGATCAACCTGGTCTGTGGTCGCACATGGCACATCAACTATGAATTCATTGTTTTCCGGGCTAAAAAGAGATGTTTTTTCCGCTTCCCCAGATAGGATATTTCCATCTATTAAAAGATGGGTATCTATGTTTTCCATCACTTGCTCTCCTTATTTTTTTCATCCATTGTCGCAACAATACTATCCCTTAAAATATCTACAATCTGATCAATGCCCGATTTGTCGATAATTAACGGCGGAGATAATATGCATAGATTTTCGTAGGGCCGGACAATGAGACCTTTTTCCTGGCAAAATTCATCCACTCTTTGCGCAACAGCGATGTTTTCTTTCTCATCATCCGACACCACACATTCTACACAAGCCATTAAGCAAACGCCTCTGACATCTCCGACAATGGCAAACGCTTTGAGTTCCTCCAAGCGTTGCATGAAATAGGGGCCCACCTCCAGGACATGTTCATTTATGTTGTCCCGTTCCATGATTTCAAGATATTTTAAGGCGGCGGCACACGCCACCGGATGCCCGGAATAGGTAAACCCGTTTGTGTAATAAGAATTCTGCCTTGCCGATGCCCCACTGATACGATCCATCAACTTTTCGGATATAATGGCAGCCCCTAATGGCTGATACCCCGATGAGATCCCTTTGGCCACGGTAATGATATCCGGAACGATATCGAAAACCTCTTCAGAGGCAAAATAGTGCCCCAGTCGCCCGAACGCGGTAACCACTTCATCTGAGATATACAGCACATCATATTTTCTGCAGATATCCAACGTTCTTTTATGATACCCCGGTGGCGGAACAATCACGCCGCCTGATCCCATGACGGGCTCGGCAATAAAACATGCGGCTTTGTCCGGCCCAAGTTCTAAAATCTTTTCTTCAAGTTCACGAATACGAAGATCGCAGAAATCTTCAACGCTCATGCCCGCATTTCTTTTATACGGATTGGGATCAGGGATGGCGTGAACAATATCGGTGATATAATTAAAGTAGCTTCGGTCGCACTTTTTGCCGTTTAATGAGGCAGTTAAATAGGTGCTGCCGTGATAGGCATTTTCACGATAAATAATATGTTTTTTTTCAGGCTGCTCCAGGCAGTTAAAATAGTAATGAACAAACCGGATGGCGGATTCAACAGCCGTGGATCCACTGGTTGTAAACTGGAAATGGTTGAGATCACCAGGCGTTAACTGACTTAGTTTATGTGCAAGCTCGATGGACGGCGGGCTTGCCATGGCCCCGAAGGGGGTATAATAAACCAGGCGAACACACTGGTCGGCAATGGCATCTGCCATCTCTTTATTTCCATACCCCAGATTCACACACCACATGCCTGAGATCGAATCAATATATCTGTTGCCTTCATTGTCAAAAACATGAAGCCCTTTGCCGGATTCAATAATCATTGACTCGGCATCACTGCCTAAATCCGACCACGGGTGGATAATGTGTTTTTTATCTATTTCTGCAAGAGTTGTTTCTTTGGCTGCACAATTTATATTTTTTGCTTTCAAATTCATAATCGCCTTTATATTATGAAAGTCAAAATAACTTATTTAATTACTATTATGTTTCGTTGTGGCTTGAGCCTGGGTGTTGATGACCCGGTCAGCCCATGGCTGTTATGCCAGTAAATTTTCCGACACCTGCCCCCGCATACAATGATTGGACATCATGGATGA
>QKDP01000098.1 GCA_003252055.1 Desulfobacter postgatei
TGCGGGAATGTCAAACATATCCAGGGTATCCTGGTGCATAAAGGCATTGGCCCGGGCCACAATGGCGGCATCCACAACACGCTGCACCACATAAAGGGTGAGCTGATTGACCGTGGCGCCATAGACGGTCACATTGTCCAGGAATTGTTTTTCAAGGCCCGCATTTTTGATAATATCCATGCTGGTCCGGCCCAGGGCCATGGCTTTGGGGTCTCCCATGGCCAGTTTGATGCCCGGTGCGGCCATATCGTCCAGGGTCTTAATGGCATGGCCCCCTTTCTTATTCACGGCAATCACCGGGGTGTGCAGGACCACCCGGCTGTCCGAGAGAACCAGTCCCTTTTCCTTGAGTTTATCAATATAGAAATAGGAACCCGGCATGAACAGATCCCCGCGCAGGACTGTCTGGTATTTGGCCATCTGTTTGCCTGCTCCGCCATAGTCCACAATAACCTTGTGGCCGGTCTCTTGTTCAAATTGTGCAATGATTTTATCCGTGGGTTTTCTCAATCCGGCGCCTGCATAGAGGAAAAGCTCATCTGCTCCGGCTTCAAGGACAAACAGCAAAGAGATGCCGATAATCATAAGCCCCGGCAATAATTTTTTCATCTTAATCTCCTGGTATTAATCAAGTGAACACAGGATAATATTTATCAATGACAGTTATACACGTCAATACAATTTTAATTATTACGTATTTGTCACATAGAGAGAAGAGAGCAGTGGATGGTAAACAAAGCCCCGTTCGCCTGGCCCCTGCCCACGGCAATGGTCCCGCCGTAATCCTTGATAATGCCGTAACCAATGGACAGGCCAAGGCCTCTGCCTTTGCCTGCCTCCTTGGTGGTGAAAAAGGGTTCAAATTTTCAAGGGGTTCCTATTTTTTCCAGACAAAACGCAAAATTTCGTCCTGGAGAATACCTGGCACCACCTGAACTTCGTAATTTTCAATTTTTGACAGCTGGGGTGCAAAATAGTCTTTCAGCTCCTTTTTCACCTCTTCCACCTTGCCACTGGGCAACAGATACCTAATGGCACGCCACCCCTCCTCAGGCAGGCCATATGGAAGATAAAAAGCTTCGACCAGCTGGGTGTTGACAGACTAGGTCAGCCCATGGCTATTAGTGAAAAAAGTCAAAGTTCAGCTCTATTCTTTTATTTTGTTTGACAAAAGGAAATTTCCGCCCCTATAAATCAAGGATTGTTGAATCCTTTAAGAATCTCATTCGACAAAGTTTCATTTCAAAGGTAACAAAACCATTTAATCTAAGGAGAATACATGAAAAAAGGAACATCTGTGATGCTAGGCATGATGGTTGTTTTCGCGCTAATGTTACCCGGTTGCGGAGGCAGCAGTTACGAATCCCAAACTGTGGAACAGACACCAAACGTTCCCACCATTGAAAACGCAACAATTGAGTTAGTCCAAAAGGAAATGCCTCTCAGCGCAGGTCCGTATGAAACGATCATTATCAACAACTTTCAAGCCTCTGATGAGTTCAGGCGCGACTATGCGGACGCCTTGAATTATTTCCAGATTTCCTTGATCAGCGATCTTAAAAGCAAAAATCTGTTTAAAAGTGTAGTTGAATCCGGCAGTGCCGCACCTGCCGGCAATGCACTTGTTGTGGAAGGTAAAGTCCTGGACATGCGTATTGCCAGTGCTGGTGCACGTATATGGGCAGGGGCTATGGCTGGGTCTTCCCACATGGCCGTTTATCTGAAACTTAAAGATGCATCCCTAGGCAATGTTGTCCAAGAAAAGATTATATCCACTTCCAACAATGCTTTTGCTGCGGCATGGTCTGGCGGCAGCAATGATCAATCGCTGCCCATGGACATGGGAAAAATTATCAGTGGATATCTGGCCACAGTAATTCCCGCCCAAAGATAGCAAGGGACGCCCTGGCTACCCTGGTGAGTCTGCCCGGGTAGCCGAACACCAGAAATAAAACCAGTTTCATTGCTTATTAAAAAAAACCGTCAGGCTGGGGACCCTATTGGCTGCTGCACCACATCCACAGCCACCTGGAGGCGGTGGTTGCCGCCGCCAAGCACCGAACCCCGAACCGGGGTGACATCCCCATAATCCCGGCCCCATGCCAGGGTAATATGCTGATCGTTGGGCATGACATCGTTGGTGGGGTCCATATCCACCCACCCAAGCCCCGGGATATAAAGGGAGAGCCAGGCATGGGAGGCATCCGCACCCACCAACTTTGACTTTCCGGGCGGGGGCTGAGTGTTCAGATAACCGCTGACATACCGGGCAGCAAGCCCCATGGCCCGAAGACAGGCAATGCCTACATGGGCAAAATCTTGACACACCCCCCGTTTTATTTCAAAGGTCTTGGCAAGGGGGGTAAAGGTATTGGTGGCATTGGGATCGTAGGAGAATTCGGTAAAAATCCTGTGCGTCATATCAAGGGCCGCGCGAAGCACCGGGATCCCCGGTGAAAATATTTCAGCAGCCCATTGTGCAATTTTTTTATCGTGCTGGACCATGGGAGAGGGAAAGATAAACTCAAAGGCTTCCAGATCCTTAGACGTTTCATACCGCATCATCTTGTCTTTGACCTCTTCCCAGGGCGGGGTCTGTTCCGGCACCAGCCGGGCTGCCGGATGAAGAGTCACCTCGGCGTCAGCCAGGATATCAAGCTCGGAATGGGGGCTTTCCAGACAAATATTGATCACTGTGTTACCAAAATAATCCTGGCGCATGGACCGGGCAGACGGTTCGGGTTTTAGAGTAACCCGGCTGTGGGTACAGGTCTGGAACTCTGAATTTCTGGGTATCAGCACCAGTTCACTATGGGACAAAGAGGCAGGCGACTCATATTGATAATGGGTCCGGTGGCTGATTTTATATTTCATTGTTCACCGTGCCTACCATAGCCCCGGCCACAGGGTACCCCTTACCTTCAAACTGACCATTGAGCTGTTTTTCCGTTTCGATCCGGCTTAAATAGTGCTGGGTGATGCTGTCGGCAAAGCCTTGCAGATCGTTGTTCAATTTTTCCAGCAGCGCATCCAGGTTGGGCAGCACATGCTTTTTCCCAGGCATCATCAATTCCTGTGTGTCTGCCAGACGTAGTCGGGTGGTCAAATCCAGGATAATTTTCTCTTCCTTTGTCCGGAAAGGAAAAGGATGGGCCTTAGGCAGGTTTTCCAAGTGGGAATGAAGGGCCGCCAGCTGAAATCCCACAGATCTTGGATTTATCTCATCCAGCAGGAGCAGGTCCACCAGGGGTTCCATGTGAAGGGTAGTCCGGTACCGGGTGTGGTAGGTGATCCGGCTGTCCGCCACCTCAAGAACCGCCTCAAGGTCGTTGGAATCCGGAACCGTATGCCCCTGAACCAGACTGGTCATAACGCTTATCATATGAAGGGCCCGCTCAATCCGTCGGCCCATATCCATGAAACGCCACCCCATTCCCCGGGTCATGCTTTCCAGGGCAAGACCTGCAAAGGCGGACATATTCAGAATAATGTCGCTGAGCATTTCCAGGATTTGCGCACTCTGATTTTGGGAATCGATCCGAACCAGGCCTTTTTTAATGCGCCCAAGAATCTGCCAGGAATCATCAGAGAGCCTGTCCCTTACACGGTCTGCCACCTGGATGGCGTTGTTCAGACAGTTAAGAATACTTCTTTGTATCTGGACCGCATAGATGGACCGGTATAACTCTTTTTCAATAAGGCTTACGGAAAATGAGGCATCAGGCCGGCCAAGGTCCGAAGAAACAATTTCCAGATTGGCCATGACCCTGAGAAAGAACGGCATTTCACTGACCTTGTCCAGCCGGGTTTCGCTGTGCACCCGCATCAAAACGCTTCGGATTACCCGCAACATCCCTTCTGTACGCTCCATGTACCGCCCCAGCCACAACATGTTATCCGCCACCCGGCTGGGCAAATCACTGCCCCTGTGAATTTCAAAGGGGGTGGTAAAACGGTGAAGCATGCTTTTGAATTCTGTGGGTCTCTCGGACAGGCACCAGGCATCTTTGGCCCCCTGCCCTTTTCCCCGGGTACCGGACAAAACAAGGGTTTCCGGATCATCCGCCACCCGGGCCAACCCGCCGGACATGACAGCGGCTTCCACCTGATCTGAAATTCTTCCAGTCGCTGTGCCGGCATTCTCCGTGATGGAGGTAGAGAACATACGCACGGCCGTGTACCTGTTTTTCACCCCCTGTTCGGACCATACCGGTACAGTAGAAGATTCAACCGGGTAATGGCCGGCCCAGGCATAGGGCGTGGCCTGGATGGCGGCAATCAGTTCCTGTTTTCTGGGACCGGCCAGGGACCGGGTATGCACCACCCGGGTATGGGCCGGGCTGAATGCGCTGTAAAGTGTCATGGGCCGGACATTGCTTTTTATCTCTTCCACCACCCGGAGCTGGATATTTGGAGTTCCCAGCCAAAATGTATCCGTATTTTCAAGGATCAGGGGTTCGCCCAGAATAGCCCTGCATAACTCCGGCAGCAGGGCAAACAGGCCCGGAGATTCAAGGACACCTGATCCAAGCGCATTGCTTATGGCCACATTGCCTGCCCTGGCTGCCTGAACCAGGCCGGGGATGCCGGGAAATGTCCGGCCTGTGCCCAGCAGGGGATCACAGGCATAATCCGGAATCCGACGTAAAATAACATCCACCCGCTGGAGCCCCCCCAGGGTCTTAAGAAACACCCTGTTTTCTCTGGTGGTCAGATCATTGGTCTCCACCAGGGTATAGCCCAGATATCTTGCCAGAAAAACCTGCTCAAAATAATGGGCACCGGAAGGGCCTTCACAGAGCATCACAATGCGGGGCTCCTGCTGTTTCTGACCGGAAATTTCCATCAAGGACAGATTCAGGTACTTAAAAAACGGGGCCAGCCGCTGGACCTTTCTGGAATGAAACATCCTGGGCAGAATCCGGGTGAGTATAACGCGGTTTTCCAGGGCATACCCGGTTCCGGCCGGTGCCTGGGTGCCATGGGATGCCACCTGCCATCTGCCATCGGCCAGGCGGATGAGATCCGAAGAAAACAAGTGATGATCCGAGGCAAATCGATCCGGACCAAACCGGCACTGGCGAAGGAATCCTGGATTGCCAAATATGAGCTCTGCAGGAATTACCCGGTTTTTGATAAAATTCTGGCGACCGTAGATGTCTTTAAAGATCAAAGCCAAAAGCTTTGTACGCTGCTGGATGCCGTACTCAAGGGTCTGCCAGGTGTGGCTTGAAATGGGTAAAGGAATGGGATCAAGGGCCCAGGGCCGTACTTTGGCGGTTTCCAGATTGAAAACATTGTAGGCAGATCCGTGCTCCTGGATAATCTGACGCGCTTTTTTCCAGCGCTGGGACAGTTCTGCGGTTCCCAGGCTGTTAAGATATTCGGCCAGGCCATCCCAATGGGGCGGCATCTCACCGCTGCTTAGATCAACGGCGGTGCTCTGGTTTAATATATCCGTGGTTAATACCGGGATGACAGGTTTGTCCCCGGACGGTCCCGGGTCGTCCCCGGGGATGGAGTCATTAATCGGACGCATTCGGTTATGTCTATGTCAGCACTGTTTTCAACATATTATTATCAAAGCGGAATCTGCTATAATTGCCAAATTTTAAAGGTTTTCACTATAATTGATTCCCCTGAAAGACGCAAGATCAAAAGGTCTCTGTTCAGGGCAAGTATGTAAAAAACAGCCCGTCAATGACGGAATATCTTTTTGATCCACAGATTAACAGGATCAAAGTGTCTATAAAGCTTGACTTCCCATATTTTTCTCATATAATTTTAAGTGATTCATCATAATTAAAGCCGTTATTAACCTTTTGAGGAGAATGCGATGAGAAATATTCTGATAAAAACGGTTATGATTCCCTTACTCGACTATGTAACCATCAAGGAAACTAGCACCGTTTATGATGTATTCCAGGTTCTGGAAAAAAACAAAGCAGATAACCACCACTCCCACAGGGATGTCATTGTCGTTGACGACAATGGCAAGTTTAAGGGAAAAGTTACCATGCTTGATATTTTCAGAACCCTTGAGCCCAACTATAAAAAACTGTTCAAAAACTATGAAGACGGAACACTGACCAAGGATTATGTAATTAATGCCATCCGGGATTTTGACCTCTGGATGGAGCCCATGAAGAGCATTTGCGAGCGCGGCGCCAGCGTCAAGGTTTCCGAAATCATGCACGTACCTGTCGACCATGAATACCTCCAGGAGGACGATTCCCTGGAAAAAGCACTGCATGAATATGTTATGGGCGTCCACCAGCCTATGATCGTAAAAAAAGGCAACACGGTCACCGGTGTGCTTAGATTCGGTGATTTGTTTGAGGTGATCAGAGAGGAGATGCTGGCCTGCCCGGTTCCCAAATAATTTGCAGGCCTAAGTACTGACCTCCGTAAATATGTCCTTGGTTTCAGATTAATTCTCTCACTAATTTCCTGAAACTGGCTTAATCTAACCGGTGACGGATTTACGGCGTTGTGCACTAAGAGCCTGTTTGGTAATTAGGGGGGGGTGAAAAAAGAATCACCCCCCTAAAAGGGTTAGAAAAATACCAGCCGCAATCACGGTGCCGATAACACCTGCCACATTGGGGCCCATGGCATACATGAGCAGATAATTTTTCTTATCCGCTTCCATACCCACCTTATGAACCACCCTGGCAGCCATGGGTACGGCTGAAACACCGGCTGCACCCAGCAGCGGATTGATTTTATTTTTGGAAAAAAGGTTCATGAGTTTGGCAAGAAGCACCCCTGTCATGGTGGAGATCACAAAGGCAAAAAGCCCCAGGCAAAAGACAGATATCACCCGGGGTCTCAAAAAATTTTCCGCATTCATGGTCGCCCCCACGGGCACCCCAAGAAAAATGGTGACAATATTCATCAGTTCGTTCTGGGCGGCATCGTGCAGACGCCCCACCACGCCGGACTCCCTGAACAGGTTGCCCAGCATGAACATGGCGATCAACGGCGCTGATGCCGGAACCAGCAGGATGATGACAAAGGTGGACACAATGGGGAACAGCATTTTTTCAAGCTTCCCCACCTTTCGGCCCTTGGCCATGCGGAGCCGTCTTTCGTCCGCAGTGGTTAAAAGTTTCATCACCGGGGGCTGGATAATGGGCACAAGGGCCATGTAGGAATAGGCAGCCACGGCACAGACCCCTAAAAGGGAGGGGGCCATTTTGGATGCCAGAAATATGGTGGTGGGCCCGTCCGCCCCGCCGATGATACCGATGGTTGCCGCCTCTTTCAGGTCAAATCCCAAGGCTTGGGCCGCAAAAAAGGTGATGTACACCCCTGCCTGGGCTCCGGCACCCAGAAAAATCAGCCTGGGGTTGGCTATCAGCGGCCCAAAATCCGTGAGAGCCCCAAGGCCCAGGAATATCACCGGCGGAATGATCTCCCAGTGGATACCATACTCGTAAAATTTCCAGAGCAACCCTTCATGGGGGGTCATCAGTCCTGCCAGGGGCAGGTTCACCAGGATGATCCCAAACCCGATGGGAAGCAGCAACAAGGGTTCGTAGGATTTTGCAATGGCAAGGTAGATCAGGGTCAGCCCGATGATCCACATGACCACAATACCCGGGGTAACATAAAACAATCCCGTGGTCTGAAACAGGGAATACAACGTGCTCATTTGCCCTCCCCTTGCCCGGCAGCGTCCTGGGCTTGCCTTTTTGATTCCACCGCAGTGACCGCCGTTTGGGTAATCTTAATGGAAAGGTAAAGAAAACCCATGCCCAGGAACACGCCCAAAAGACCGATGAGAAACACCCTGACGGCCTCCCCCATGATTTATTCCTTTTCCTTTACTGCAGCGTGGTCCCGTATAATTCTGGGCAGGATCATCTGATGCTGAGGACAGATGGATTTGGGGTTCTGGTAGGCAGCGCCTGCAAAGGCCTGCATATAGTGCCGCAGATCGGCAAGTCTTACCACCTCATCCACCATGCCTTGTTTGGCGCAGTAAAGCGGGGTTGATGTGTCCTTGTATTTCTGGACAAGGGCGTTCATCTTCTCCACCACAGGTTCAAGATCCCGGCCTGCTTCCTTTTCCTTGACAAGCCGCCTTGCATAGGTGGCGACCGCAGCCGTCTCACCGTGCATCACGCAAATTTCCGTGGCACAGGTACCCAGGGTAAAGGCATTGTTCCGGTTGGCCTGGGGGCCGCCCATGACATAGTGGGCTGCTGCGGTTCCCTTGCGCAGGATGGCAAGCATCATGGGAAGACCTGACTGCTGGATGGAGTAGACCAGGGACTGGCCCAAGCCTAAAAGCTCGGCTTTTTCGGCAATATCACCCACATCAATGCCCGAGGTGTCCTGGAACCAGATCACAGGGATTCTGTCCCTGCCGCAAAGGGTCACAAATTCGCTCATCTTAAGAAGCCCCTGGCGGTAGAGCTTGGCGCCCATGCCGGGATAATCGGCATATTCAGGGTATCCCTTGCCAAGATATCCCTGGCGGTTTCCGATGCAGGCCACAAGAAATCCGTCCACCTTGCAAAGCCCTGTGTAAACTTCAGGGCCGTAGCCGGGGCGGTACTCCATGTGCTCGGAGCCGTCCACAAGCCTTGCTAAAATGTCGTCAAAATCATATACGGTCTTGGAGGCGATGGGCAGAAGGCGCATGATATCTTCGGCCTCAAACGCCGGGACTTTGGGTTCGGTCACCCTGAAAAATTCAGGGTCATAGGCCGGCAGCTTTTTCATATATTCTCGAACGCCGTCCAGCACCTCTTTTTCCTCCTTGTACACAAAACGGAAAAAACCGGTGTGGTCATAATGGGTGGCCACGGATCCGGGAGGCTTTATCCGGTATTCTTTGGCTTTTTGGACCAGGTCTTCGGCCATGTCCACGGTAAACCCGCCCTGGGGGGCCATGCCGCTGACAATGCCGGCACCGCCCACGGCCATATTGCACTTTTCATGGGCAAAAAGAACCGTGGCGCTGACGGATTGGTAGCCGCCGCCGGCAGGATTGGTGCCATAAATGGCTGCCAGCACGGGGATGCCTTCCTGTTCAAGTTCGGCTTGTCTGAAAAACGGGGTACCGGATCCCCTTCGGTTGGCATAGAATTTTTCCTGCTCGGTGAGCTTTGCCCCACTGCAGTTCACCAGCCAGACCAGCGGGATATTCAGCCTTTTTCCAAGGTCTGTAGCCCTAAGAATGTTCTCGGATTGGCCGGCCAGCCAGGCACCGGCCATGACCTTGTTGTCGAAACCGATCACAACCGCCCATTTGCCTGCAATTTTTCCAAGGCCGTCAATGACATTGGTGGTGCCCTCAACGTTGTCCGCCGGGTTGAAAAGCGTATGAAGCGGGGTCCAGGTGCCCGGGTCCACGATGTATTTCAGCCGCTGCCATACGGTCATCTGACCGCGCTGGTTGATCTTTTCTTCGGGAAGCCCGGCGTTTTTAACTTCGTCCACGGCGGCCAAAATCTGCTTTTCGGCTTCAAGCACCTGCTCATAGTTATTCTGGGTACGTTTGATGGTCCCTTTTTTGAGCGCTTTGCCAAAAGGCGCCATGTTTTCAAAATAGGATTTCATTTGTTTTTCCTTTGACTCCTAATTGACGTCTGATTAGTGTTTGACCGGAAACCCGTGTTTGGACGAAAAGTTGCCCAGATGCAAGGCGCAGGAAAATTTAATACCGGAGCAACCTCATGGTTGTGAGGATTTTAAATTTTTCTGCAACGCCGCAGATGGGTGACTTTTCGTTCAAACACTAATCAATGACGGCTAAAAGATCATCCTCCTCCACAGCATCCCCTTTCTTGACGGCGATCTTTGATACAGTGCCGGAACAGGGCGCAAATATGGGGGTTTCCATTTTCATGGCTTCAATAACCAGAATTTCGTCGTCCTCTTCTATGACCGCGCCCGGTTCAACGCTTAAGCTGACAATTTTTCCTGACAAGGGTGCTAGTACATCTTCAGACATCTGTATCTCCTTTTTTAAAAAGTTACCTGTTCGCTTTTCTGATACCCAGCTGATCCAGGGCAATAATCCACTTGCAGATATTTGCGGAACCTTCCACCATGGCATAGGTGGGCGCATCCCGGTAATAGCGGGCCACGGGGTATTCAGTGGAATAGCCGTAGGCACCCAGAATCCTCATGGCATAGTTGGCGCATTTATACGCCACTTCGCCGGCCATGTATTTGGCCATGGCCACATCTAGGCCGTTGTTCAGTCGGCCCTGGTCCTTGACCCATGCGGCTTTGTAAACCAGAAGTCGGGCGGCTTCAATTTCCGTGGCCATCTGGGCGATCATATCCTGATTCATCTGGAACTCCCCGATCTTTTTGCCAAACTGTTTTCTCTCATTGCAATATTTGACGGCTTCGTCCAGACAGGCCTGGGCCAGGCCTACACCGCCGGCAGCTGCAGACAGCCGGGTCTGGTTCAAAGATGAAAATACAATTTTAGCACCGTCGCCGGGTTTGCCAAGGATATTTTCCTTGGGTACCTTGACATTGTCCAGAAACAGTTCTCCTGTGGGAGAAGAGTGGGAGCCCAGCTTTTCCAGGGAAGAGGTTTTGATGCCGTCAAAATTTTTGGGTTCAATGACAAAGGCGGACAGGCCCTTGGAACCGGCGGATTTATCCGTATAAGCATAGTAGAGCAGGCAGTCCGCCACATCGGCATTGGAGATCCAGGTTTTACTGCCGTTGAGCAGCCAGTGATCGCCCTTGTCTTCGGCTGTGGAGGCCATGTTCATGACATCGGAACCTGCATCCGGTTCGGTGATGGCAAACCCGCCGATGTATTCGGCGGTGCACAATTTTTCCACATATTTTCTGCGGATCTCTTCACTGCCGTATTTATAAATGGTGTAAGCACAGCCCAGCACCTGCATATTCACCTGGACCCGCAGGGATGAAGAGGCCTTGGCCAACTCCTCGGTCACGATCATGGCGGCCAGAAATCCCAAGTCTTCTCCGCCGTATTCTTCGGGAATCACGGTGCCGAAATATCCCATTTCACCCAGGGGACGCATCACCTCTTTAATGGGCAGGTAATGTTTCTCATCCCACTGGTCCGCAAAGGGAACGATCTCTTTTTTTGCAAAGTTTCTGATCTCTTTCTGGAGCATCTGCAGTTCTTTGCTTAATTCAAAATCCATTTTATCCTCCCTCGCCAGACTGTTACAGAATGTTTATTTTTCTTCTATATCCATACAGACAGGACTAAAGTAAAATCAAGAACGGGTCAAGAAAAGTCTGATCAAATATTTGATCAAAAAACGCATTGGTAAAACACGGCCTTTTTATTATATCTCTGCTGAGGAACCGTGAAGCCACCCGGTCTGCCCGGTGAAAATCATTTCCGTTTTGATTACGTATTGAATTATAGTAAAAAAAACAACAGAGCGGCATCATGAAAAATGACATTTTTATACATAACGGCATCCTTTTAACCATGGAAGATGGCCTGCCCGTGATTGAAAACGGGTTCGTCCATATTAAACAGGGCAAAATTGCGGATTGCGGACCTGAAGTCCCCGGCCAGTTAGAAGGTCTGGCCCAAAACGGTGCAAGGCAGATTGACGCCTGCGGCGGGATTATTATGCCCGGACTTGTGAACGGGCACACCCACACACCCATGTCCATGTTCCGGGGCCTGGCCGATGACCTGCCCCTGGATGTCTGGCTCAATGCGCATATTTTTCCTGCCGAGGCAAGGGATATCAACCCTGAATCCGTGGCGCAATGGACGGCCCACTCCTGCAAGGAGATGCTGGCCGGGGGCATCACCACCTGCTGCGACGGATATTTTCTGGAAAGCCATGCGGCAAAGGCCATGGCAGAGACCGGTATCCGGGCTGTGGCCGGCCAGGGTGTGATTGATTTCCCTGCGCCGGGCGTCCCTGATCCTTCCAAGAATATTGATCATGCCAAAAACTTTATTGAGAAAACCGGCACCCTGTCCCCGAGGGTGACCCCGTCTGTTTTCTGCCATTCGCCCTACACCTGTTCAAAACAGACGCTTGTGGCGGGAAAGACCCTTGCCCGGGACCAAGGGGTTTTGTTCCAGATCCATGCCGCGGAGACCCGGGCCGAGCCGGGTATGCTCAAAGAAAACACAGGCCTGTCCGTCATCGCCTATCTTGACAGCCTGGGTATCCTTGACCCGGCCACCCTTTTAATCCACTGCGTGTGGCTGGATGAAAACGACATCGAAATCATTGCCAAGCGCGGATGCGGGGTAATCCACTGCCCTGAATCCAATATGAAACTGGCATCCGGGGTAGCGCCGGTACCGGATATGGTGGCTGCCGGTCTAACCGTGGGCCTTGGCACGGACGGGTGCGCGTCCAACAACGACCAGGATATGTTTTCTGAAATGGGCACGGCCGCCAAACTGCATAAGGCTGTACGCCTGGATCCCTGCGTCATGGATGCCAGAACCTGCCTGAAAATGGCCACCATTGACGGGGCAAAGGCCCTGGGGATAGGTGAAGTCACGGGCTCCATACGCCCGGGCAAGGCTGCGGACATCATTGTGGTGGACACAACCGGTCTTCACATGACCCCCATGTATGATCCTTACTCAGGTCTGGTATATGCGGCAAGGGCTTCGGATGTCTTCTGGGTGATGGTAGACGGTAACGTGCGCTTTAAAAAAAGTCCGCCTGTCCATCCGGATAATATAGAGAATCAGGTTCAGGTTCAATAGAAGAGCATCAGTATCAGCATTCAGTATCAACCATTATCCTAAAGTCGCTGCTTCTATATCCTTTGCATATATTCAAGTCAATGGAAAATTTGTGAATGACTGTAAAAAAATGTTTAAGTTTTTATTAAACCCCTCCCTTTCCGGCTCCTGTTATCCGTGCTATTTTAAAAATATGAACTGAGCATTTCACTTGTAAAGGAGGGAGTCAGTATGGGAAAAAAGCTTACGGCCTGTAAGGCGTGTAAAAATAAAAAAGTCCATTTGCGCAAATCATCTGATACATCGAAAGCATTTGTTTGTAAAAATTGCGGCGCATCGGCAACTGAAGCAAAGCTGGTTTGCAAACCTGTAATGCAGAAATTGACCTATTCATGCCAAAAATGCAAACGATTATCAAATAAGGCCAAACGGTTATGCAAGCCTGAGGAAACCACATAGTGC
>QKDP01000013.1 GCA_003252055.1 Desulfobacter postgatei
GGATGGCCAGGGTCAAGCACCGTTTCATAAATCTTCAGAGCCTTTTGATAAAGGGGCTCTGCTTCTTCATATTTGCCCTGGAAATCATAGAGCCCGGCCAGGTTGTTCAAGGTGATTGCGACATCTGGATGGCCAGGGTCAAGCTCCGTTTCATAAATCTTCAGAGCCTTTTGATAAAGGGGCTCTGCTTTTTCATATTTACCCTGGGAATCATAGAGCCCGGCCAGGTTGTTCAAGGTGATTGCGACATCTGGATAGTCAGGGCCAAGCTCCGTTTCTGTTATCTTCAGAGTCCTTTGATAAAGGGGCTCTGCTTTTTCATATTTACCCTGGAAATCATAGAGTCCGGCCATGGAATTTCCTCCCAATCTATCGATCTTACAGACTAAAAATCATGACTTAAGAATAAATATAGTTTCGTTACAAATATCATCTACCCAGTCAAGCTTAACTGCCACCTCAAAAAAGAAAGGCTAAGGTTAAGCTGTTTAAAACAGGCTATTTTGCTTCATTTTTCTTGCTCTGAATTTTTCCCGGCAAGCGGACCAGTACTGTTTTGGATCAGGCAATATTTTTCAACGGGGCCAAAAACCGAGGTAGTTCACATTTTAAACAAAAAAGCCCAAACTTTCTTTTGAAAGAATAGGCTTGGCAAATTGCCTTTTTTATGGCAACCCCGCTACCCATCCATGTTGGCGGGCCGGAGGCTTTGCGTCCCACTCTTTCGAGCGGTTTGCCTTTTTCATTTATTTTAAATATAAGCAGTTTACATGCCAGTTGGTTAACAAGTTTAAAATTATTTTATTTCAAGATGTTACACTGAAACGACAGGATTAGGGCTATTTTAAAATTGACAATTTTTGTTATATTGGCAACAAAAATTGTCAGATAGCTATATTTAACGGATAAAATATCTTTTTGCGTATCTTTCAGTTCCGTTGGCTGCGGGTGTCTTTTTGCACAATAAACACGCGATAACAGTTAATCACAAAAATCATCACACCACTGTTCCAAAAAGTTTATCAAAAGTTTATCCGGGCTTGACTTGTAACGCTGAAAGCCTTAATATACGCGGGTTTTAATTCTCAGGGCGGGGTGGAATTCCCCACCGGCGGTAACCTGGTAGTTTGAGGTCAAACTATAGGAAAGCCCGCGAGCGCTTTGCAGCTTTTTGCGCAAAGGTCAGCAGATCTGGTGAAACTCCAGAGCCGACGGTTACAGTCCGGATGGAAGAGAATAAGCAAAAAACACAACACCATTGCACTTACAGCTTACCGACAGCTTTTGTCGGCAAGTATTGGTATGGCAATGGATGGTGCTATCTTGCCTTTTTATTCCCACGCCCTGATTCATGTATTAATTTATAACTATTATCAAGGAGTTGAATCATGAATCAGAATCCTTTAAAACAGTTCGGAAACTCACAGCAGCGTTTACAGGCCGGACTTGAAGCCCTTCGGCGGGGCTCTGGCGTTTTGGTGGCTGACGATGAAAATCGGGAAAATGAAGTAGACCTCATTTTTGGGGCCCACAGCCTAAAAGTGGACCAGATGGCTATGATGATCAGGGAATGCAGCGGCATTGTTTGTCTGTGTCTTCCCCGGTCAAAGGTCGCGCACTTAAACCTTTTCCCAATGGTAAAAAACAATACAAGCCCCTACCAGACTGCGTTCACAGTATCTATTGAAGCGGCCAGAAATGTCACCACAGGGGTTTCTGCCCAGGACCGGGTAACAACTATTCACGCAGCCATTGCCGAAGATGCAGTCCCGGAAGATCTCAATTGCCCCGGCCATATTTTTCCGTTACAGGCTAAACCAGGAGGCGTTCTTGAACGCGCCGGCCATACCGAGGCCACAGTTGATCTGATGATTCTGGCTGATTTGCCCCCATACGGGGTTTTGTGTGAACTTACAAATCCCGATGGAACCATGGCCAGGCTCCCTCAAGCTGCGCAATTTGCTCTGGACAACGGTTTTACAATGCTCACCGTTGAAGATATCATAAACTACAGACTTGAGGCACAACGCGTTAAAGCATCATGATTTTTTCCCGGCATCTGCAATTTTTTTGCCGGATGCCGGAAAAACAATTTATTTGCTCACCTGTTATAGATCCTTTTTCCCCATCATTAAAAAATTTGATGAATCCGATTTATACGCGCATTAAGTACGGCGGCCCGGGCCATGGGCATGACCGAAGTGGCCAAAAAGCCGGTGTCACCCGGGCAAGCCTTTATAAATCACTGTCAGAAAACGGGAACCCGGGGTTCATTACGATCAGCAAAGTCACCAAGGCTCTGGGGTGCAAACTGGCTGTGGCATAATAGAAAAAGGCTCTGTTCCCTTTAATTGTTGAAAATCAATTAAAGGGTATATCGTTCAATCTAAGAGATATAGCCCTGGTTCTGATAAGACTTGCCTTCTGTATGGCCTGAAACGGTGTTGAAAGCGAAGTTGCTGTGACGGTTTTCAAAAAAATTAAGAAAAAGCCCCAGGAGGGATACCAGAGGCTTGAAAATATTAATTATAGCGATTCAGTCAAGACCACCACTACCAGCACCAGTGGAAAAACAACTATAGTGCCTCAACGTGTTGGCAATGCGATCCTCAGAAGCGGATGTATGCGTAACCTTGCATCTGGAGGTCAATGATCCGAGGGTAGGCCCCGACGACTATCTTAACCTCTGGGAGGATGTCTCCGGCCGTCCATCCATGGTTCTTCATGGTCTGTGCGCAGAGTTCGATACTGACGCCGCTTTTGGCCAATTCCTCGATAACTTGTTTATTGGGATTGCCCGTTGTCGTGGCCTTGTGTTCTCTGTACGGCTTGTCTTTGAGCATCCAATACCCGGCAGAGCCGTGAAAAACCGCATGAATGGATCGATCTCCCTCAGCAACGCCCAACGAGTTGTACGCACCGACAAGCTTCTGGACGTAATGTAGGCCTCTACCAATTCCGCCTTTCCAGTCATCATCCTTGATCTGGTAGACAACCCGGATGTCCTTGCCAACGGACAGCCCTATCGGCCTTCGTTCTTCCTGAGCGTACGCAACACCACAGTGGACTGCAAGCCCAACGAGGATCCAACAGAAACAAACCTTGTACATCGTTCCGGCGACCTTCGCATTTCTGGACATGTATTCTCTCCTTCTGTTCTTGTTAACTGGCCTTCACCGCGCGGGCCGCGAGCCGCGACGCAGGCCAGAAAAAAGAAAGTAGTGGTATATTAGCTTGGTTAAACCAAATCAATATTGCATAATAGCGTCATAATCCTGCCCACCATAAAATATATCCAAAATCCGGACAACTCGTGTAGTTTCATCAATCAGAAAAGCCGCAACAGCTCTCTTGTCCAGAGGATATATTCTC
>QKDP01000034.1 GCA_003252055.1 Desulfobacter postgatei
CGGCAGGAAAAATTCACAGCGCTCAGTCCAAGTTCTGCCAGAACAGGTCCCAGTTTCGGGTTGGTGATGCCTGCAGGGGGCCGGAAAACCAGGGGCCGGATGCCATGGGCTGCCAAAACCGCCTGGGTTTTAATAATCTCCTCTTTGAGGCGCTGACCTGATTTGAGCATGATCAAGGGATCGTGGGAATAGGTATGGTTGCCGATGGTGTGGCCCTGGTCCAGAATCCGGGCAATGAGATCCGGATGGTCGGCAGCATTTTTTCCTGTGACAAAAAATGTGGCCGACACCTGGTAAGATTTAAGGAGATTGAGAACCAAAGGGGTTGTCGCACTGTCAGGACCGTCGTCAAAAGTGAGAGAAACACAACGAACGTTGCGCGGCCCCCGGCAGATAACAGGCAAAAAAAAACCGTACCTCGTAGCAAAAGGGGCGGCCAGACAGACCAGGATAAAACCTGCCGGAAAAAGAAGGCCCCAGCCCGATCCAAACAGGACAAAAAAGAGGCCTGCCAGAATAAAAGCAGCAATCCCTGTTTTTTCCCCTGTGGTCAACGCGTTTTTCTTAGATATTTTCATTTGGACACTTTTTTCATAAAAACAGCCATGGGGCATTGGTTTTTTTCCGAGGCTCTTAAAGCCGGTTCACCGGTATATTGCCCAGCTTTTCCTCCCAGTAATCATCTATGAGTTCTTTGTATTTATCCTGGGGGTAGCTTTTGCCGCAGGCGTCGCAACAGATGATAACATGGGGACAGGCGCGCCTGACAACAAGTTTTCCGCCGCATGACGGGCAGTGTTTGGTGGCTTTTTCCATTTTTATTCCTTTATTTTTGTTCGGCCGGGCTTTTTTCTTTTCCCCCGGATAACATAAAAACAGGCAGACTTGAAATATTTTCAGCAGATATTTTAAAGCTTGTTTGGTAATTAGGGTAAATCCTGAAATCCATGGACCATGAGATTCAAAATTTCGATTAATATTCTAAATTTTCATTTTCATAATCAATTGGATAAAAATTGTCATGAATGAAAAAAATTGCTGGATGACTAATCCGTTTTGTTTTGTGTAAAATTTGTTATAAATAATGAAATGTATAGGAGGTAGCCGGGCCATGGCTAAAAACTTTTTTTCCACCCGCGTCGGCATCATTGTTGTGGGCGCTGTGATTGGAATTCTTGCCGCTGTTTTACAGAAACTTGGAAATCCGGGAAATATGGGAATCTGCGTTGCCTGTTTTGAACGGGATATCGCGGGGGCTCTCGGGTTGCACAGGGCCGGTGTTGTCCAGTATATCCGTCCTGAAATTATCGGATTTGTGCTGGGCTCCCTGGTCGCTGCCTACAGCTTCAAGGAGTTTAAGCCAAGGTGCGGATCAGCGCCCATCGTTCGTTTTGTCCTGGGTGTTTTTGCCATGATCGGTGCCCTTGTTTTCCTGGGTTGTCCCTGGCGGGCCGTGCTTCGCCTGGCCGGCGGCGATCTGAATGCCATTCTGGGCATATTGGGCTTAGGATTTGGGGTCTGGATCGGGGTCATGTTCCTGAAAAACGGATATAATCTGGGACGCTCCCAGGTTAGCTATGCCGGTGCCGGATGGATGCTGCCCTTGGTGATGCTCGGTCTCCTGGCTCTAATGTTTATCTATCCCCAGGTGCCGGGGGAAGATAAAAGCGGGGTGCTGTTTTACAGCCTCAAAGGCCCCGGGGCCATGCATGCGTCCCTGATGATCTCCCTTGTGGTGGGACTGGGCATTGGATTTTTAGCCCAGCGCAGCCGGTTCTGCACCATGGGTGCGCTTCGTGACCTGATTCTGTTCGGTCAGACCCATCTGCTCTCAGGCGTTTTATCCCTGCTGATCTGTGCCTGGGCTGCCAATCTTGTTTTAGGCCAGTTTCATATCGGATTTACAGGCCAGCCCGTGGCCCATACCCAACATGTCTGGAATTTTCTGGGCATGGCCCTGGCTGGACTGGCCTTTGCCCTGGCAGGCGGATGCCCCGGGCGCCAGCTTTTCCTGGCCGGTGAAGGGGATACCGATGCCTCCGTCTTTGTGTTGGGAATGATTGCCGGTGCAGCATTTGCCCATAATTTCGGACTTGCAAGCTCTCCCAAGGGCGTTGGCCCCCACGGTATCGCAGCGGGTTTCGTTGGTTTCGCCGTTTGCCTGTTCATCGGATTTGCCATGAGGAAAAAAATTGCCGCTTAATTTAAAAACATAAGGAACATACAATGAGTAAAATAGTCGATGCAAGGGGACTTTCCTGCCCCCAGCCGGTACTGATGACCCTGGATGCCATAAAATCCGGAAGCGATAGTGAACTTGAAGTGATAGTGGATAACATGGCTTCCAGAGAAAATGTGGTCCGGGCCGCAGAGAGCAAAGGCTGGAAAGTTTCTGATATCAGGGACAATGCCGATAATACCCAGATTTTTATCCAGAAAGGATAATATTTGTGTTCAAACGTATGTCCCGCCTGTTTAACCGGACACAGAAGGATGGGTCCCGGAAGGTAAAAGAAGATCTGGGAATTCTGGTGTTTGAGAACACATCCGAAGTGATTCAGGCGGAAAATTTTTTAAAATCCCGGGGGTGGGAGATCAAGGTGATGGGACCTCCCTCCGGGATCCAAAGCGGCTGCGATCTGGTGATTCAGTTTCCCCTCATTGAAGAGCTGATGCTGACAAGACAGCTTCAAGAAGCAGGGCTTCCACCCCTGGAAGTGGTGCCCGTAACCCATCCCCTGCTAAAACCCGTGGACCTTTTTCATACCAAAGATTTTGGCGATTACCTCATGGTCCGGGCCGCCAACATGAAGCTGACCATTGATAAGAAAACAAAAATCATCGTCAATATTTCAGGCGGCGGGTGCCCGGATGTACCCTACCTTGCGTATGAAATGGTGGGCAGGCACCTAAATGAGGCCCCAAGACCCGGCAAAATTGGGCATACACTTTGCGGGTATGCCCTGGAACTGGCCCATAAGGAGATAATCCGCCAATGCTCCTGATTGTCGGCACAGTACCGGATGAGAGCTTTCCCTTAACGCTGGGCTCAGCAGTCCTGGACGGCACGGATATGATCGTTAACGGCATTCGCGTACCTGTGAACCGGGGAACCCCGGCCCTGGTCGGCGCGGTGCTCGCTGCCTGTCAGGTGCTTGGACAGATGCCGGTAAAAACGGCTTTGGTCGGTGATATCGGTACCGGCAAGGGCAGTCGCGAACTTTATGAATACCTGTCCCGGGAACTGCCGGGTATGGCGGCAACCACCCTGGCGTTTCACTATCTTCAGCCTGACGTAGACTGGCACAATAAAGTTCTTTTTGCCGTGGAAGAGATGGAAAAAAGGCCTGTTCTCATAGCGGATGCCGGTTTGGCCAAGATGAGCGGCCAGGCCCAAAGCTATGACCTGTTCACCCCGGATGTGGGGGAACTCTCATTTCTGGCTGACGAAAGTGCGCCCCATCCTTTTTACACCAGAGGCTTCATTCTGCACCAGGACAACCAGGTGCCGGATCTTATTGCCCGGGCCTATGCATACAAAAACGGGGCCCGTCATCTTCTGGTCAAGGGCAGTGTCGATTATGTGGTGGCTGACGGTGAAATAACAGATCAGATCAGCGAGCCTGCGACCGAAGCCATGGAGGCCATGGGCGGTACCGGGGACACCCTGACCGGGCTTGCCTGCGCTTTGATCGAATCCGGGGAAAGCATCCCGGAAGCCTGCCGTACTGCAGCCCGTGTCAATCGAATGGCCGGGGTATATGCCGCCCCGACCCCCGCCTCACAGGTAATGGACATTATTTTGCAGATACCCCAAGCCCTGGCCCGGACATACAATGACAAAAAACAGTGTAAAAAAAATGACGGATAAATCAGAAAACCATTCTTCGA
>QKDP01000076.1 GCA_003252055.1 Desulfobacter postgatei
GCAGCTGGCGGCCCAGGCCCGGGAACAGGGAGTCAAGGTACTCATTTGCGGGGCAGGACATGCGGCACACCTGGCCGGTGTCATTGCCGCCCATACCACCCTGCCTGTTTTGGGTGTGCCCATTGACTCCAGTACCCTTCAAGGCATGGATGCGCTTCTGGCAACGGTGCAGATGCCCCCCGGCATTCCAGTCTCCACCATGGCCATCGGCAAATCCGGAGCCCAGAATGCAGGTATCACAGCGGCCCAGATCATCGGGGTGACAGATCCGGTGGTGGCGGAAAAACTGGCTGCCTTTAAAAAGGAGATGGCAGACAAGGTGGCACAGAAGGCGGCAGCTTTTGCCTGATTTTAGCACCAAAAAATGATTAAAAACAAAATCATCCGGGTGGACAAAGACCACCCGGATCCTGATATCATAAACCAGGCCGCCGGTATTCTTAAAACCGGCGGCCTGGTGATTTTTCCGGCGTCCTGCCTTTACGGGATAGCGGCCAATGCACAGTCCGTCGATGCCGTTGAAAAGGTATTCCAGCTCAAACAGCGCCCCCGCAACAACCCCATTCTGGTATTGATAAAAAACACGGCCCAGCTTGATGGCCTTGTTACAATGATACCGGACAAGGCCCGGATACTCATGAACCAATTCTGGCCCGGCGGCCTGACCCTGGTACTTGATGCGGCAGACAGTGTTAACCCAAAGCTCACCGCAGGGCGCCATAAACTTGGCATCCGTCTGCCCGGCCATCCGGTGGCCCGGGCCCTGGTCGACAGCGTTGATTTTCCTGTCACCGGCACCAGCGCCAACCTGTCCGGCCGGCCCGGATGCACCCGAACAAACATGCTGTGTCCTGAAATTATTGAAAAAGCCGACCTGATTCTGGACTCAGGTCCGGTTAAAGGCGGTGCCGGTTCAACAGTTGTCGATGTAACCAGCACGCCTCCCAAAATCCTGCGCCAGGGAGCGATCCCCGCCACAGACATTTATGCCTGTCTGAAAGGTTAGGGCCTCTGCAGAAAATAAATCCCACATTTTGCTTGCCTTTTCCCCTATCTTAAACATGTTTTGATATTTTCATCAAATTAAGATAAACTTCAGTTATCCTTGATACAAGCATCTGTTTTTGTTGCAGCATATCACGGCCTGGAGCGAGTCCTTAATGGAAGCGTCAACCGGATTGTGATGAACAGACTTAAAAACAGCTTGCAGGACTTTGATTATCAGGGGGCAGATGACGCTGCCAGAGCAATCCGTTTCCGAATGGATAACCAATATTCCGAGGAAAAAGACGTATGAATCAATTGATAAAAGCCGGGTCGGTCCTCGTTGTGGATGACACACCGGCGAATATCCGGATGCTGGTCAGTGCCCTGGAAGACACGTATCAGGTCCGGGTGGCAAATGAAGGCCTTGAGGCATTGGCTATCGCCGAATCTGAAGACCCTCCGGATATCATACTCCTTGATGTCATGATGCCCGAAATCAACGGCTATGAGGTCTGCCGCCGCTTAAAGCGGAATCCCCGGACCATGCATATCCCCGTAATCTTTATTACAACCAAAAGAAGCTGTGAAGATGAGGCCTTCGGCCTGAATCTCGGTGCCGTGGACTATATTTCAAAGCCCTTCAGTATACCTGTTGTCAAGGCCCGCGTACGGACGCATCTGCAATTGAAACTGCGTACGGACAAGTTAGAGGCCCTGGCAATGGTAGACGGCCTGACAGGTATAGCAAATCGCCGGAGCTTTGATCAGACGATAGAACAGGAATGGCACAGAGCCCAGCGCACTGCCGACCATCTTAGTCTGATCATGATCGATATTGATGAATTCAAGGCGTACAACGACAATTACGGCCATGGTGCAGGCGACGAGTGCCTGCGACGGGTCGCCGGGGCCATCAAGGCCAGGATGCGCCGCCCTGGTGATTTCGTGGGACGATACGGCGGTGAAGAGTTTGTTGTTCTCCTCCCGGGATGCGACCTGAAGGGGGCGTTGAGCATGGCGGAAAAAATTCGCCTGGGCGTCAAAGGCCTGAACATCCCCCATGCCTTCTCCGGGACAACCGATCACGTCACCATCAGCCTCGGCTGCAAGTCGATACAGTGCAAAACGGGAACGCCATACACCGAATTGCTTCAAAAGGCGGATCAGGCAATGTACCTGGCAAAGAAGCAGGGCCGGGACAGGGTTGTTGCTTCAGATCTGCAGTGATCCTCCATAAGCATTCACAGGCGGTATGATTTTGTTTTTAATTAAAGCACTCCTGGTCATAGGTCTTATTTACGGCTTTTTCGGATTTCGAATCATCACCCCCCTGCCCCTGGGTGCCCAATGGAAAACCGGGCTGTGGGCAATGCTGGTATTCTGCTTTTCGGCGCTTATTTTAGCGGTGATAACCCGGCACAGGCTTTTCGGCCATTGGATCACCCCGTCTCTTTCCTGGATTGCCTATACCTGTCTTGGCTTTATGACCCTTATGTTCCCCGGCATCCTACTCAAAGACACCTGTCTCGGCGTCTATTATCTCATCCATAAACTGTTGTCCCCAAAAAGGAAACAAAACTGGGGCACCAGGAAATCAAAGGCGGGCATCAACCCGTCCCGGAGAATTTTTTTAACCAATGCCGGGAATGCCGCACTGACGGGTACGGCTCTTGTTTTAACCGGATACGGTGTCAACCGGGCAACCAGGGAACCGGACGTGGTCAAGGTAGACGTGTCCATCAAGGGTCTGCCGGATCCGTTCAGGGGATTCACTATTCTTCAGATCTCAGATCTGCACATCAGCATGACCCTGAAAAAAAAATATATCCAAAAAGTCGTGAACCGGGCCGGCCGGGAACAGGCTGACATGATAGTCTTTACCGGAGACATAGCCGACGGTCGCGAAAAAGATATGGGCAAAGATGCAAGCCCCCTGTCAGACCTGAATGCCCGGTTTGGAAAGTATTTTGTAACAGGAAACCATGACTATTATTCAGGTGCCCTTTCCTGGCTGAACAGAATTGAACATTTAGGCTTTACCCCCCTGATCAATGAACACCGTATCATTGAAAAAGAAAATGCCCAAATTGTGCTGGCCGGGATCACAGATTACTCAGCAGGCAGGATAATACCCGGCCACGCCTCGGATCCCGGAAAGGCCCTCAAAGGTGCACCTTTGTCCATGCCGAAAATCATGCTTGCCCACCAGCCCAAAAGCATATTTAAAACAGCTTCCCTGGGTGTGGATCTGATGATCTGCGGCCATACCCATGGCGGCCAGTATATTCCCTGGAACTTTCTGGTCTCCCTGGACCAGCCCTATGTGCACGGGCTCCACCGGCACAATGCCACGCAGATCTATGTGAGCCGGGGCGCCGGCTACTGGGGCCCACCCCTAAGAATCGGTGTCCCGCCGGAGATCACTGTACTCCGGCTGGTCAACGTATCGCCGACGTAATGTCCCGGCAGTGGAAATTGTGTCAGTGCAGATCTGACGGGTCAATATGCACCCGGACATCATTGACTTTATCCATGTGCACCCGGATCATCTCCCGGACCGATTCGCCTATGTCATGGGCCATTTGCACAGTAATCTTTGGATCCACCACAATGTCCAGATCCACAAGAAAAGTAGCACCGCTTCGGCGTACCCGTATTCCATGCACATTTTTCACCCCATTAACGGATAGTGCAAGCATCTTCACTTCCTGATTTTTTGCCTCACCCACAGATTCATCCATAATCTGTCCCACCGCATCCATGGCAATACCATAACTCATCTTGAATATGAACAGGGCCACCACAATACCGGCCACAGGATCAAGAACAGGATATTTTAACTTGGCACCAATAATACCGATCAGAGCAGCAATGGAAGAAAAGGCGTCTGACCTGTTATCCATGGCATTGGCAATGGTTGACGGGCTGTTGGTCTTCACCCCGGCCCTGTAGGTGAACTGGTACATCAGCTCGTTGACGACAATTGACAAAATTGCCGCATATATGGCCAGATTTCCCGGGCCGTGGAGACATCCATGCCGGATTGTTGTTATGGCGGTTCTGATAATCTCGACACCTGCGGCGAGCAGCATGCCCACCACCACCAAAGTGGAAATCACCTCTGCCCTGCCATGGCCGTAAGGATGTTCTTTATCCGCGGGTCTTTGGGCGATTTTCAGGCTGATATAGACAAAGATGGATGCTAAAATGTCCGAGGCAGAATGCACTGCATCCGCAACCATGGCGCTGGAATTTGACACAAGGCCTGCCCAGCCCTTCAGGACTGCTAATCCAAAATTCCCTGCAAAACAAACAACCGCCCAGTACCGGGCAGTCTGAAAATCTTTATCCTTTGATGTAAGTCCTTGGCTTTGCCCCATTAATTATCTACTCCTGAAAAATCCCGATTCTAAACGTATGGCATGCCACAATTTCCAGGTTCTTAAAGTCCACTTTAAATTATCGACCTCCGGGCGGGCTTTTAGGAAATGAAAATTCCTATACTATCAAGGTCCAATCGTTGCCTTTAGCGTACAGAAACAAGATCGCCAATGATTGAACCGACAGTCACTTTAGACTGGATACGAACCGGAAGGCGTCTTTCATCCGTGGTAATCCAGAAACGCAACGTGGGCTTGTCGCTTTTTTTAACCCCCCCGCCCAAATGGATACGTTCAGGCGTAATCACATAGGTATCATAGGTAATCACATAGGTATCATAGGTGGTATTAAAGCAAGTTATGGCCTCTTGTCCCAAAACCTTTACCCTGCCCATATAAGATCTTTTCCCGTCAGTGATGGGAATTTGGACCTCCTTTTTGTCGCCCAAATCCATACAACGTAGTTTATAAAATGCCGCAAGGGGATCAAATGTGCCGGGAGGAATCGTGATAGGCTTTCTGCCGGCATTAAAATTTGAATACCTGACGATACCTTTTTCCCAATTGAACTGCACCAGGATATCACGTTGCTCACTCCCTGTCCCTTTTTTGCCATAACGAATTGAACGGTTAAAGGCAAGGTCTGTATATGAATCAAATTTATCTCGAACTTCATAGAAGACGTCCACCAATGGAGAGGTTTCCACCTTCAATGAAAAGTGTTGGCAAGGTTGTTTGTCGACCTGGGTCACTGGAAGAACATTAAGGAACGCAACGCCTGCCTCAACCGCCTCCCAACGGATCTGATATACAAGCTGTTCAGCCGGGGAGAAGGGTAATTTATTGTTTGACACTTTTTTATCCGCTGCCCTTACCGATGAACAGCATAACAAAGATAAAAACAGCAACATTAAAAACCCGGTCATCACTTTTGCAATACGTTCGGCATTGCCCTGCCCGGTCTCCCCACTGATCTGAAATTTATACTCTCCGCATTCGGTTCTCAAACACAAAAGATTTTTTTTCTCTAAGCTGTAATTCTTGTTTTCCACGCTGAATAATACTTTCCTGGAATAATAGTTATAAACACCGGCCGGACCACATCAAATTTATTAAAAATCCAACCCGTTGCCATTAATTTTTTTATTAAAACATACATCGCACGGCCGCACAAATTATATCATAACATAGGCCGGCATTCCAGACAGTTGAAATATTCCGTTCTTCCCTCTGCACAGCGACTTACCGTAACGAAATTTAATTTCAAGACTGTATATTTTTAAGCTTTCCCATATCAATCATCCATAGGGTGTGTTATTTATCTTGTTCGAATACATATTACCCCTTTGGCAAAATCAGGATTTAACGGCCCATTATAAATAATCCGCCCGTGCGTCTGTCTAAAAAGAAGCTGCTTCCAGGCATGGTCTTAGCCATTTTTAGCCCCGGCACATGCGTCATTCACTTCCACGTAATTTAGGAGCAAAAAAATAAATATGAGATTTACTATTGATCATTTTAATATCAACGTACTGAACTTGAAAAAAAGTATGGCTTTTTATGAAAAAGCATTAGGCCTTACAGAGCTGAGAAGAAAAACTGCCACAGACGGTTCCTATATTATTGTCTTTTTAACGGATAATCAGTCTGCCAACAAACTGGAACTGACCTGGCTCAAAGACAGGGAAGCGCCTTACGATCTCGGCGATGAAGAGTTTCACATTGCATTTAAAACAGATGATTTCGACGCAGCCCATGCCCTGCATGAGAAGATGGGGTGTATCTGCTATGAGAATAAGGATATGGGCATCTATTTTATTAATGACCCGGACGGGTACTGGCTTGAGGTCGTGCCTGTAAGATAGTGCCAGACCAAGGCACTAACGGATTTATTTTGCTTTCTATATATCTTATAATGAGAGCATATCAAAGGGATATGATCTCTTATCTGTTTTGCTTTTTTTTGTTTTTCTTGCTGGGGCAGTGACAGACTATCTCTGCCCAATGGGTTTAATTCATAAAAAATCGGCTTTGACCGGACTTTTAAACCTTCCATTGCCGGACAAGGACCAAAGAGGAGAAGATATGAAATTTAAAAAAATACTTAATCCCGTGGATGGTTCAGAACATTCCATGCGCTCCACCCAATATTCCGTTGAATTGGCAAAGCAATTCAATTCAAAAATCATCTTACTTCACTGCCATGCCAAGTTCCCCGTTGTGCTGGCCGAACCTTATTTCCAAAATGCCATCAATGAAATCTTACAAAATTGTGAGGAACTGATCAGGCCTTTTGAAAGTTTATTGGAAGAGAGTGGTGTTGAATATGAGATCCGGATTCTGGAGGGTTCCCCGGGAATGAATATCGACACTATAGTGAACCTAGAAAACATCGATTTAATTGTCATGGGGTCCAGGGGGGTCAGTGATTTTGAAGGGCTTTTCCTTGGGTCGGTGGCCCACCAAGTCCTGCATACGGTTCAATGCCCTGTATTTATAATAAAATAAATAAATAGCGAGGATGAATAACCCCGCCCATCCAGGGGAAATCGATCAAATCCCCCCGTTTACCCGCATAGTGCCGAACCGGGCCGGAAACCCGGTTGAGGCACTCGTTGAACGGATGAAAAGATAAAAGACAGAAGTGACTTTCCGTTCAAACACTGTATATTTCTCAGTCCAATATTGATGAATCAATATCGGCGATGGTGCTGACCCCGGTCATAAACATGGCTTTTTTCAATATCTTTTGAATATGTTGCATGTGTATTCTGACACCCAGGGAACCTGCGCCTACGGCCGCCCGGATCACATCCCTGCCCAAAAGAACAAAGTCCGCACCCAGTGCCAGCATCTTGAGTACGTCATAGCCGGTCCTGACCCCGCCGTCTGCCGTGATGACGACCCGGCCTTTAAGTTGTTTGGCAATATTCGGAAGCACTTCTGCCGTTCCCGGCGTTGCATCAAGCACCCGGCCGCCGTGATTTGAGACACTGATCACCTTGACCCCGGCATCAGCACAGCTTACGGCGTCCTCCACCGTCATAATTCCTTTGGCAATAAAGGGCAAAGACGTGGCCTGGACCAGTTCTTTAATATCCTTCACGCTCTTGCGGAATACCGGCTGATTATGCCGGGCCATAATGGTGGACCCGCATCCATCAAGATCCACACCAACAGCAGGACATCCCAGTTCTTCGGCCGTGTGGATGAACCGTTTGAGCACATCCTGGGATCTGGGTTTGAAGATGGGAACAGCCGGCACACCTTCTTTTTTTATGGCTCGAAGCGCGGGGTTGTCCTCGGGGGTATAAAAAAAGGTGTCCCCCCGCCAGCCCATGGTACCGGCATCTTTACAGCCCCGGATGACGGCCCTGCAGAAATCTTCTTCACTTATGGCATTGCCGTAGCGCTCGGCACCTGCCGTGGAAGCGCCCATGACCGGAAAATCAAGTTTTGTGCCTAAAAACGTGCTGGAGGTATCAGGTTCGGTATGTTCTCCCACCACCCGTAATTTCAGACGCACGGCCGCAAGGGCCGCAACGTTTGCCCGAAAGGAGAAGCCTGCACCGGCACCGCCGAATCCAATGGGTTTGCCATAGGCCTCTTTCTGGCAGATTTTATCAAAATTGCCGTCACAGGCAGGATAGGCCGCACAAAACCCTTTAAGGTTTTTTCTTGCCCTGTCCCGGACCGATTCAAGGGTTTCGGGAGCCGTTTCCTGATCAAGAATCACGCGGTTGTCAGACCCGCAAACGCTGCATTGTTCGGGCTGCTCTTCCTGGTCCATGGTAGTAAAGCACATGGTGCATTGCCAGATAGTCATATTAAATGATGTCTCCTGTTTCACTATAGGTTTTGTAAAAAAGTGTCTGCCAAAAGTTTGCTGTCATAATTATGTGAGACAAGGGCGTTTGCCTTAAGATTGGGAACCCGTTCATGAAATGGTGTGCCGGCAGTCTCATACAACACACCTAAAGGAAGGCTTTTTTCCCATTCCTGGGCCAGTGTAAACGCCTTTGCAAGATCCTGGGGATCATGATCCGTATCCTCTAATTTGTAAGCCCGCTCTTTATACCAGCTCAGGGTGTTTATTTTATTGAAGGACACACATGGCTGTAAAATGTCCACCAAAGCAAAACCTTTATAGTTCATGGCTTTGACAATCAGTTCCGTTAAATGCCCGGGCTCTCCGGACAGCCCCCGGGCCACAAATCCGGCCCCGGCAGCCAGTGCGATGGCCAGGGCAGAGAATTGGGATGAGGGGGTACCCGTGTTCTGCAGTTTTGTGGTCATACCCAGGCTTGACGTGGGAGAGGCCTGGCCCTTGGTCAGCCCGTAAATCTGGTTGTTGTGCACCAAAAGCGTAATGTCGATATTTCGCCTGATTGCCGCAAGAAAGTGGTTGCCGCCTTCGCCATAGCAGTCGCCGTCCCCGCTGTTTACCACGACCGTAAGATCATTATTGGCAATCTTTGTCCCGGTTGCAAGGGGAAGCGCTCTGCCGTGAAGCCCATGGAACATGTTGCATTTGAGAAAATGCGGTGTTTTTCCGGCCTGGCCGATACCTGAGATCAGAGTGAGCTTGTCAGGCGGAATCTGCTGCTGGGCAAAGGCATTTTTCATAGCGGCAAGGATCTGGAAATTACCGCATCCCGGGCACCATTTGTTTTCATAATTGCAGTTGAAGTCTTTTGAGGTAATCATTATTTCACAAGCTCCTTTGCCTTTTGAACAATATAGTCCGGGAAAAAAGGTCTGCCGTCATATTTGAGGATGGTGTCAAAGGCGGAGATGCCGACTTCCTGGGCAAGCAGGCGTCCCAACTGGCCCGACTCATTTTGCTCCACCATGATCAAGTGCTTATCGTCCAGCACTTTCCCAAGCGCTTTACGGTCCATGGGCCACAGATCTTTGAACACGGCGGCCCCGATCTCCATGCTTTGGGCCCGCAGACTTTCAACCGCCTCCAGAATATTTCCTCTTGTTGATCCCCACCCCACAAGCAACACCCGGGCCGTTGGGTTCACCAGAAAAGGCGCTTCCATTTCTTTGATCATGGCAGGCAGCTTTGCAGCACGCTTCTTTGTCATGGCAATTTTGTTTGCGGCATTTTCACTGATGTGTCCTTCGGGGTCATGCTCATTGCCCGTGACCCGGACAAGCCCCGGGCCGGAACAAGGGAGTCTTTGTGGAGATACACCGTCTTGAACCAGGGCATATCGCAGATAGGGATCATCATCACTGCCGGAGTCGTTTTGTTCATAAAAGCGTTGGATTTCAGGTTCCACTGTGAGACTGTTGTTTTCCGTCACCCTGGAGGTGGCCAGAAACTGGTCAAGAAGCACAATGGCCGGGACCTGGTACTTTTCTGCCAGATGAAAGGCCCGCTTCATGGTCTCATAGGTCTCAACAGGTGTGCCCGGCGCAAAAATAAACCGTGGGAATTCATCCTGGGAGGCATGGAGAGAAAAAAGCAAATCTGACTGGCCCGTTCTGGTGGCCAGCCCTGTGGCAGGCCCCGGACGCTGGGCATTGACGATCACCAGCGGCGTTTCCGTCATCCCGGCAAGCCCCAACCCTTCGGTCATAAGGGAAAAGCCGCCGCCCGAGGTTGCGGTCATGGCGCGGACACCGGCAAAGGAGGCGCCGATGGCCATCATAACGGCGGCAATCTCATCTTCTGCCTGTTCAACAACAACGGGCAGTTTTTCCGTATAGGGAACCACATTGGCGATCACACCCGTGGCCGGGCTCATGGGGTAAAAGGGGAAAAACCGGCAGTCAGCGGCCAATGCACCAAGGGCTGCGGCCTTAGCCCCGCTGAGAACAATATTATTTCTCTTTTTTGCCTCCCATGTAAACCCCGTGTCCAGGCTTAGGCCTTTGGCTGCATCAAAACCTTTTTGGGCCGCTGCCATATTAAGCGCCACGATTTTCTCGCTCTTAGCGGCAAAGCGCTTTTTCAAAATATCGGCCAGCAGACTGAAGGGCGTGCCGAGAACAGCAAGCACAGCGCCTGCAGCCACTGTATTAGCTGTAACGCCCCCCCCGGCCTCTTCTGCCAATTTTTTCAAGGGGACTTCAAAGTATGTCTTGTTTCCTTTTCCAATTTCCTCAGCATTGACAATGGCAATGCCGCCGGAACGTAACTCTTCCTTATGTATGTCATAGGCATCCTTGTTGATGCAGACAAGGATATCAAGCCTGTTGCCCGGGGCTGCAATTTCCTTGTCGCTGATCCGCAGCAGATTAAAATTGTGCCCCCCCCTGACTCTTGATTCATAATCATCCACAGAGAAGGTAAACAAACCGCTGTGGTGACACACTTCGGAAAGCAGGTCGCCAATGGTTTGAATACCCTGCCCCGCCGCGCCTGCAATTTTCAATGTTACATCAGTTTTCATGAAAACCCCTTGTGTTATCTGTATGACATAAATAAAAAAGAACCGTCACCTAAACCTTGCCCGCCTGAATCCGAAACCGATACAATTGATTATGAGGGTAATTTAAAAAAAGTCAATCTTTTGGCCCGTATCATTTTTCCGGATAACTGTTTTTAATATTGGAATTGACAAGTGCCATTATTGATCTAATTTGTCATAAATTTGAACTTTTATTAAAGGAGATGGAAATGAACATACTGCTGCTGCAGGGAGGCGCCAAGAAACATGGAAACACGGCTAAGGTGCTGGAATGGGTGACAGAGGAACTGATCCGCCTTGGACATGATGTGGAAACGGTCAACCTGCACTCAAAAAACCTTAAAGGGTGCATGGGTTGTGCGAAATGCAAAGATACAGTGGATGCCCCGGGTTGTATCCAGAAGGATGATATGCCCGAAATCCTGGAAAAAATGACTAAGGCCCAGGCCGTTGTCTTCTCCTCCCCCTTATATTTCTGGGGCGTAAATGCCCAGTTGAAATCCGTCATCGACCGCACCTACAGCCTGTATGCCACCACCCCTGAACATATCTCCCTTGTGGAAGGCCAGCGCCAGGGGCTTTTGATGACAGGTGGCGGGCCTTATGAAAACAATGCGGCAGAAGCGTTCACCGCATTCGGCAGGATGCAGAAATACCATAAATCAGTCAACGCCGCAGAATTGTTTGTGGGCGGATGCTCAACCCCGGATCAGATGGGTGTTTCCGTCAAAGACCAGGCGTTTGAGTTTGCCCGCAAACTCACGGAATAATAGTTTGTGCCTAAGCGAGAACCCGTGTTTGGACGAAAAGGTGCCCATCTGCGGAGTTGCAGATGGGTGACTTTTCATTCAAACACTAGCTACAGCATGTTCCGCCGCCGCAGCCTGTGCACCCGGCAGGCGGTTCCAGGCTGGATTCAAGCTGGAATCCCGTGCCTGCAAAATCAACCTCCACAGGACCTGCTTTTTTCAGCAGATTCTTATCCATAATGTATTCCACATCATCAAAGGTAAACACGGCATCCGTCTCTTTTTTCTCGTCCAACGCCATGGCAAGGCTTGGCCCGCCGCATCCGGCGCTATTGAGAAAAATTCTAATGGGCACAATGTCTTTGTCTTCAAAATAAAGTCTGACCTGTTCCTGGGCAAGCGTGGTAACATTTATCATTTTTAAGTCTCTCCTTTTCATATTTTGTTCACAGTTGATCCCGAATGCTGATAACCCAGGCCAACCTATGAGTGTTAGTACAAACTTAATCATGAATATGCGCAAAACAATATCATTAATTGAATTTATTTTGATTCCGGAGATGAGGATATTTCAATATTTATGTAATCCACAGTGAGAATTTGAAATGGCCCCCTCCACAATACTTCTGCCATTGAATGCTGTTTTGGAATAGGCCCGGGCGTGGAATAATACAGTCCTCATTCAACTATGTAAAAAATTTAATAGCACCTATTTTCTCTTTTTTTATGTAAATTATGTAACAAAATCATCCTTAATATGTCATAAGAAAGAACACCAATTCAATATAACTAACCCGCCAGCTATTCATAACTACATTTTACATCCGGCAAATTATCTTTAATAACCTACTGTTTTTAGATGATAAAATGATCCAATTGCGAGCCGGAAGGCTTTCTTGTTTGTTAATATTCAATGGGTTTCCCCACTATGGTGCGGTAATTGCGTTACCTAAATAGAATTTTTGTTTCAGACTTAACAATTAATGGAAGGGAAAGACATGAAGAAGACGATTCTATCAGGATTAGCTATGCT
>QKDP01000213.1 GCA_003252055.1 Desulfobacter postgatei
GTTAAAAGATTGTCTGCCCCATCCACAAATAAAAAGCCTTTTCCACCCTGGGGCGCCTTGACCGTTACCCGGGCCGTGTCCCCGGCCCGGTAACCTGGTTTATCCAGGGTCAGGTCCACCCGGTCCGGCCGGTTCATGTCTCTTTGGTCCTGGCCTTTGGGGCGCCAGCCGGCCCAGATGCTTTTGGACGTTGTCAGGCCTGTGGCTGGATCTTTTATTTCCAGACGGTATCCGCCCCATTCCACCGGGACAGTTACCTGGGCTTTACCCTGGTCCGGAATATCAAGATCAAACCGGTCCACGGGATAGAACTGGCTGTTGCAACCCCAATGCCACGCGTCGTTTTTATATTCCCAGTAATATTCGCGGTGCTCCCGGATCACTGTAACCTCCAGGCCCTGGGCTGCTTTAAGCCGGCCCCGGGTGTCGGCCAGGATAACTTCAAATTTTGCCGTGTCATTTTCGGGGACCTGATCGGGATCGTCTTTTGTGCCGGACATGTTTCTGATGCCCACAAGGCTCTGGGCCGGCCACACCTGCCAGGAGGCGTTCCTGACCACCGGGCGTTCCCCGGAATCGTACAGGCTGACATTGGCGGTGACCCAGTGGGGGGATGTCACCTCCTTCCACTGGTTATCCACTTTGATTACGCCTTTTCCCGTTTCGTCCAGGCGGATATCGTCACTGGTGTTGGTGGTGTTGACAAGGTCGGTGATGGTACCGAATTCAAAACCGGGTAAGGTCTTTGGGAACAGATCCCGCGCCGGTTTGACATGGATCTCGGCATTGGCCCGGCTGCCGCTGGCAGGGGCCCCGTACAGAAAATCGCCCTGGATATGGATGGCAAGATCTTTATCCGGTGCCAGAATGTTGTCGCCGGCCTGGTCTATGACCAGCTTCATGCGCTCGGGCAGAAACTCGGATACCAGAAAGGGATAATCTTCAAACTTGTCATTGCCATTGGAAAATTTCACCCGCCATTTGCCTGTCAGCGCATTGGCCGGCAGCTGAAAACTGGTATTGAAATGATTGCCTTTGCCCGGCTTCCAGGTAAATTCCCGGATGGTTTTTCCGTCAGGCTGAACCACCCTGGTTGCCACCTTAATTTCAGGCGCCCTTTGGCCATCCTGGTTTTTTAAAATACCGTCAATCACAACGGTTTCCCCGGGACGGTAAATGTCCCTGGGGCCGTATACAAAGAGGTCCATGGGCCTGAACAGGGCCTGGCCCATGGTAAATTCCGACAGGTCAAGGGCCGGGGTATCCATGCCGACCAGGCTGATATGATCACGTCTGGAAACAGACACCAGTGCCAGTTTTTCAAAATGACCTTTTATAACGCACAGGCCGTCTTTTCCCGAGGTCTGCTCAAACAGGGTTTTCCCATCCTTGTCAAATCCCTTGATGACGGCTTTTGCTATTGGGTCTGACGTTGAAAGGCTCTGGATGAAAAACCGGATGTCGGTGTCATATACCCTGGCATGTACCCCTAAATCGGAAATGGAAAACCAGATCATGCGGTAGCCGTGGCTATAGTGGCCTGCGCCCCGGAGTACGGCAATATAAATGCCGGGCGTTTTAAGTTCCCGGATATGAGTGATGGGGATGTTGAACCGGGTGCGTAAGTCTTTTTTAATTTCCAGATCCCAGCGGCCGGAATAGACAAGATCTGCCAGGTTCGAAAGCTCATCCGACCGGTAATACCCTAAATATTTGGAATCCCAGAATTTATCCTTGAAATCGGACAACTGATCCGGCCGCACCCTGAAAAAATCAATGTCTGCCTGTTTGATGTTCAGACTGTCCACGGGCAGCCCCTTGACCAGGTCCGTGGCCAGAATGAATCCCGTGGAACCGAATGCGATCATGGGTTGGGCCGACCGGGTGGTCACCTCATATATGACGTTCTCGGCCAGGGCCTCACCTCGGGCCGGTGCCAGTCCTTTTGCCACATTGATGGTATAGGCGGTGGCCGGTTTTATCTGGGTGAAATAGGCCATCTTGGTATCCTTGGCCAGGATCCAGGCACCGTCCACAGGAGTGTCGTCTGCTTTTTCACTAATATTGAAATATTTGCTTAAGTCCTGTGTCGTATCCAGGGGTAAAGAAAACGTGACTGCCAGGGCGTTTTGCCCGTCCACGGTCTGCTGACCGGCAAACCGGGCTTCAAGTTCCGCGCTTTGGGCCGGTCCCTGAAATGCGAAAAGGAGCAGACATAACGATATTACCGGTAAAAAAATCAGGCGAAAACGTTTCATGGTATTGTCCTTCATTGGGTTTCCATGGGAATTTTGATGCCCCTTTACTGGTACAGGAAATAAAAAAAGTTGCGCTGTGCAACAGAAAACCAGGGCAATGTAGTTAATTTTTTGCTGATGAAACCTTGTTCGACTTTACATTTGAGCGGCGCCTGTGGCAATACCGAGTTTAAATTAAATCCTTTACGAATCATTTCGGGTAATGGTAAGAATTTTTTAATTGATATGTTAAAAAGTTATCCGGATCGGCATACGCCAACTTTTCGGGTGTTATCCCGTTAGATAAGTGAATATGAAAGATAAACGGAAACCACAGATCAACTTGTTAGCTGTCAAAGGATGTTTATGACAATAGTAATATCAATTTTGTCGCCCTTCATAGCTGTTATTTTGACTCACTATTTCACAATATCCCGTATGAAAAAAAATGATTTATCGGCCCTTAAAATTACAGCATATACTGATTTTATTCAGTCTGTTACAAAATTGGCATCACTAAGACGAATCGGGAATACACAAAATGATTTAGAAGATTTAGCCCTTCTTAATGATGCAAAAAACAGAATCATTGTCTGTGGTGATATTCCAGTAATAAAAGAATTATCAAATTTTTGGGAACAAGGAGCAACGTTGGAGTTAGAGAGTGGTTTACAAGCTTATCGAAGATTGACACAAGCAATGAGAACATCTGTCGGGTACAGAAAGTTTGATATTTTTAAAACAGATATTGATGTATCCAACTTACTATTCAACATCGAACCGTCAAGAGCTTCATTTAGAGCTGAAACAGCCATCAATACTACAGCTAACAAAGCTATTTCAGCCGACGCCAAAAAGCCGCGCGGCTGAATAGCAGCGTTATAACCAAACGAGATTGTGAACTGAACAATGAAAAACGAAGAAGAAACAATTAACATCCAAAATACAGAAATGGACCACAATAAAGAAAATATAAAATTATCGCCTTTTGGTCATTTGTTTAGATTTCTTGCATCATGGTTTGGGTTTACTGGTCTTTATGCAATGTTTGCAGTTTGCCCTTTTTGCGGACAGCAGGGATGTCCTGTCGGTATGGCATCAGCGGGAACTGTTGG
>QKDP01000165.1 GCA_003252055.1 Desulfobacter postgatei
CAGGGTATGGGCGGCATCAAATTCTTTTTGGGCCACGGCATTTCTGATTCTCAGGGTAAATACGTCAATGAGCTTGTTGTTCAGGGACCAGGCTTTTTCCAGCAGGGGGGCTGCCTGGTCAAATTGCCTCAGAGCTGATTTTAAGTAGGCGAGACGGTAATAGCCTGCCGGGTTGTCAGAGCCGATTTCGATCATTTTTTTGTAATCGTTTTCAGCTTCCTTAATTTTTTTCAGGGCCATGTAGGCGTTGCCCCGGATCAGATAGGCCTGATACACATTAGGATTGAGCTTGATTACCGCAGTCGTCTGATTTACGGCAAGATTATAGGAGTGCTGGCGCAAATAGATTTCAGACAGCAGCAGCCTTGCCTGGGTATAATCCGGTTTCAGGTCTACAGCCTTGACCACGGCTGATGCCGCCTGGTTCGGGTCCCCTAGCCCGATATAAGAAAGTCCCTTGAAATATTGGACCCTGTGGGCCTTTGGTTCTTCCGTTTCAAGGGCGGTCAGGATATCGAGCGCATCCTGGTATTTTTTTTGAAAAACCAGGATTTCGCTTTTCAGCATTCTGGCATCCGGCAATTTGGGCCGTTTTTTGAGAATCTCAGATACCAGGGTTTCTGCTTCGTCTGTTTTTTTCTCCGTGTACAGGAATCTTGCCAAGATCATCTGAGCATTGCTGTCTTCAGGATCAAGGGCCGCGGCTTTCCTGTACCATTCAAGGGCCTTATCCTTTTGGCCCGTCACGTTATAGAATCCGGCCAGTATAACCATGGGCCGGGGACTGTCCGGTTGGATCTCAACTGCCTTTTTATACGCAGTCTCAGCTTCTTGGAAATTTTTTATTTTCAGGTAGAAATTACCCAGAAGAATCTGGTTCGCTGCATTTTCAGGATATTCTGCCGCTGACAGATTTAATTGTTCCTCTGCTTTATCCAATTGTCTTTGCTGGATATAGAACTGGGCCAGGACGATTCTGGCCGTTGTCGTATTTTTCTCTGATTCCACAGCCTTGATCAAAAAAGCTTCAGCCTCGTCAAATTTTTTTTCGCCGGCTTTTATGGCGGCCATGGCATGCAGGGCACCCACATGACCATTCTGGATTTCAAGAATTTTTTCAAAAACGGTCCGGGCATCTTCAATCTGCTTCTTTCTGATCAGGACCTGTCCTTTAAGAAAGAGCGCGTCCAGGTTTTTGGGGTCTTTTTTCAGAATTTCATCAATCCTGGCCTGGGTTTCCGGCAGTTTTTTACCCAGAAAATAAAATCGAGCCAGCTTGATCAGGGCTTCGATATTTTCCGGATCAAGCTTTTCTACACTGGAATAGAGGGCGAAGGCTGATTTTAACTGGCCCGTTTTCATGAATGTATCGCCCAGTTTCAAAAGTACAGCTGTATCTTTATTATCTATCTGGACTGCGTTCTTATATTCTATTTCAGCCTTTTTATACTCTTTTGCATCAAAGTATTCGTTACCCTTCTTAATATGGGCTGCCTTTTTTTCCTCCTTGCTTGCGCATCCGGTACAAGAGATCAGTGTGATGAGAATGACTAATATAATTTTGGAGCAAATTTTCATGAGCAGCCTCTTTAAAAGTGAATTGGCTTTTTAATTACTTTGTGATAACGATCGAATTTCATGTACACCTTGTATTATGGGACGCTCACTATTGTCAACTATAATTCTGGTATTCTGGGGTCATGAAAAAACATATGCGGACGCGGTATTTGGCTTTAAACATTCTGGTAACAGTGTTGTTTTTGTGTTTGGCCCAGGGAAACACTTATGCCTGGTTCCATTCTTCCGGCAATTGCGAAAATTGTCCCGTTTTTGAATCGCCCCGGAGCGCAGAGGATGTATCCAAAACCTATGCCTTTCTACCGAATGCGCCGGATGCTGCTTCAGAAATCCGCCTGTATAGAACATTTTCTAAAGATTCGTTCCCAGCAAGTGCCGGAGAACTCAAGATTGATATTCCTTTTAATCTTTTATCCGCATCAGTGACAAACGTTCAAGACCTGCTTGACCGCCGGATTGCGGCAAATCTAAGGTTAAAAAATCTTCTGGAGCAGTATCTGGCGCTGCAAAAGAAAAATACCGAGCTGTTAAAGGCGTTGAGCATCCCTTATCTTGAAGCAAAAGAAAACCGCAAAAAAGATAGATCGGCATCTGATGCAGAAGAATTGGCGCCTGCCGACGGACTGAAAAGAAAAATGGCAGAGGTGGTTCTTTTTCAGGCCAGCGGCAAAAACCGGCTGCCGATTCAGAACAGCAGCGATTTTCAGACGATTTCGGCAGAGAAAAAGGGCAAAGGCAATTCAGTGCCTGCACCTGAACAATACGGGGAGTTGAGTGCAGATGAGGACTATTCGAAAAATCCGGGAAGAACCGGCGCATATCATGAAACCTATGGCCGGGATAGGGAATTGCCATGGATTTTTTCCTTTGGGCTGAAGCTGCTGCGGTATTTGGCAAACAATAAAATCGAAGCGCTTTCCTGGGCAGCTGTTATGGCCGTTATCGGCCTGCGCGGTACGATTGTGCTGAAGCGATGAAGGGTAAACGAAAAAAAATAGCTATTGCGTGCACAGGATTTTTGGTTTCTGCTTTGATTATTACAGGAATCCTTGTAGGCGGGCTTTTGATCTGGGAGTTTGCAAATCCCCGGGTTCCTTTTGAGATTAAGGGCGACCAGGCCTTTGAGCGTGGTAATTACGCCGATGCGCTTCAATACTGGATAAGAGCGAAAGACCGGTACGGGCAGCCCAGCCACTTATATGCGAAGATGGGAGCCGTTTATTTGAAATTGTCCAACCTGGACCAGGCTGAAATATGCTTTAAAAAGGCCGTGGAAAAAAATCCCGAAGACGTTTATATTCAACAGCAGATTATCCGGATCGCCTTGATCCGCGGAGACATAGCAACGGCAGGGAATTTATTGTCAAAGCTTTTTAAGTACCATGACTCAAATCCCGTCCTTCTAATGCTTTCCGGCGATCTTGCCATGCTTCAGGCAGAGTTCAAAACGGCAGAAGCTGCATATGAGAAGGCTGCCGCACTTTTACCCGGCCGGATTCGCCCCAGGCTCAAGCTGGCCATCTGTTTTCAGGAACAAAAAAAGACCTTTGAGGCGAAAAAGATGGTCACCCGTTGCCGGACCCAGGGTATTAAAGACCCCATGGATCTCATGCTTGCCGCAGATTACTATGCCCTTGCAGGAAATGATACCAAGGCGGAACGGTCTATCCTTAGGGCCGTGGATGCCGATCCCGGAAACCTTGAATTTAAAACCCGGCTTTGCCTGTTTTATCGTGTTGCCGGAAAGGTAAAAAAGGC
>QKDP01000367.1 GCA_003252055.1 Desulfobacter postgatei
GTTATCGCCACGTTGCCCAAGGCGCGTAAGGCAAAAGAACCTGTCGTGCTCATGGGCCATGGCACCCACCATCCGGGGAATATTTACTACGCTGCGATGAACTGGCAGCTTCAGCAAAAAGACCCCAACATCATCATGGGTACTGTGGAAGGGTATCCTGAACTTGAGGATGTCATTGCCTGGCTTAAGGCAAAGAAGGCTAAAAAAGTCTGGCTAATGCCCTTTATGTCCGTTGCCGGCGACCATGCCAAAAATGATATGGCCGGCGACGACGAAGATTCCTGGAAATCCCGGCTCACCAGGGCGGGATTCTCCTGTCAGACTGTGCTTAAAGGTACTGCTGAATATGATGAGTTTGCCGACATCTGGGTGGGTCAGTTGGCAAAGGCAATGAATCATTGCCGGCTGTAACAGGCATAAAAAGTTCCCCTGCCCGGGTGGCAATTGTTCTTGGCTTGCTGCTGGGCGGGGTCATTGTTGTGTCTGCGGCCATGGGCGTGGTTCGCCTGCCTTTTGTACAGGTGCTGGCCGTGATCTGGGAAAAGCTCTGCAGCCGGAGCCCTGTGGATACTCTGGCTTCGGCTATTATCTGGGATGTGCGTCTTCCCAGAATTTTGACGGCTGTCATTGTGGGGGCCGGGCTCTCTGTTTCCGGGGTGGTGTTCCAGGGAATTTTGAGAAATCCCCTGGCTGATCCCTATACCCTTGGCATTTCAGCAGGTGCTGCCTTTGGGGCCTGCGTAGCCTTTTTTTTCAACATGAGTTACTTCCAGGGGTTGAGTGTGGGGTTGTGCGCCTTTGCCGGTGCCGTTATGACGTTGGCCGTGGTGCTGTACCTGTCCGGCGGCACTGCCGGCGGGTATTCATCCAACAACCTGATTCTTTCGGGTATTATCGTTGCCGCTATTCTTTCAGCCGGGATCAGTTTCTTAAAGTATGCGGCGGATGAACGGGTCTCGGTGATTATTTTCTGGCTCATGGGCAGTTTTGCCGCCAAGACCTGGATGGATGTGGGGCTTTCTCTTGCCTTTGTGAGCCCAGGCGCTGTGGTATGCCTGTGTTTTGCCCGGGACTTGAATCTTATGGCTTTGGGTGACCGGGCAGCCGCTTCCCTTGGTGTGGATGTGAAAAAATCCCGTCTGATTCTTTTGGCAGCCGCTTCGCTCATGGCGGCAGAGTGTGTGTCCGTGTCCGGGATCATCGGGTTTGTGGGGCTTTTAGTGCCGCATATGATGCGTGGGATTGTGGGGGCGGACAACCAGTGGCTGATGCCGGTTTCCCTTTTGGCAGGGGCGGTGCTGCTGCTGTGCGCGGATACCTTTACCCGGGCCGTACTGCCCTCGGAATTGCCCATTGGCGTGCTCACCGCATTGATCGGGGGACCGTTTTTCTGTTATGTATTTAAACGGCAGTTTTCCGGAAAACAACAGTTTTAAGGCCTATGGGATATATATTAGAGGATATTTGTTTTTCCTATGAGAACCGTGCCATTTTTTCAGGGATCAGCCTGGAAATGGAGGCCGGGGGCTTCCATGGTGTACTCGGGCCCAACGGCAGTGGGAAAACCACCCTGCTTGACCTGATCACAGGACACCTGAAACCGCAGAATGGCGATATCCTGCTGGACGGCAGGCCCCTGGATGATTTCAACGCCGGTGAACTGGCGAAAAAATGTGCGCTGGTGCCCCAGGATTTTCGGGTAAACTTTCCCTTTACCGTGGACCAGGTGGTGATGATGGGCCGGTATCCGCATCTGGGCCGGTTCAGTGCACCTGGTGCAAAGGACCGGGAGCTGGTGGACCGGGCCATGGCTGCCACGGGGATCAGCGATTTTTCCCTTCGCCATGTCACGGAACTGTCCGGCGGGGAACGCCAGCGTGTGGTATTTGCCAGGGCTCTGGCCCAGGACGCCTCCTGCCTGATCCTGGACGAGGCCTTCTCCAACCTGGACATCCGCCATACTCTATCGCTTATGACTCTGGCGGCGGACAGGGTGAAAAATAACGGTCTGACGGTGGTCAGTGTGATGCAGGATCTGAATCTGGCCGCTCGGTTCTGCCGGTCCCTGCTGTTTTTAAAAAACGGCCGGGTCGCAGCCCATGGAACGGTTGACGAGGTGTTTACGGAATCGGTGATCAAAGAGGTGTTTGACGTGTCATCCACAGTTTATTTTGATGAAACCATCAATTGCAAACAGATAGTGTTTTTAAAATGAAGATCATTAATTCGATAATTATTATATTTTTTTCAGCTTTTCTGTTCTGGGCCGTGCCGGTGCAAAGTTCTGCCGGCAATGTTGTTACGGATGCCGGCGGGCGCAGCATTCAGGTTGATACGCCTTTTACCCGGGTTATCAGCCTGTACGGTGCCCATACCCGGAATTTGAAAACCCTGGGGCTTGATGCTGAAATCATCGGGATCTGTCCCATGGACAAGTGGGCGGGCAAACCGGAATATTGCTACCATGACGGGCTTGAAAAATTTCTGGCTGCCCGGCCGGACCTGGTTTTGATCCGGCCCATGATCGACCAGGCCTATGCCGCCCTGGTAAAGGGTATGGAAAAAGCCGGCATTATTGTTGTGTCTCTTCAGCCCGGTAGTGTGGACGAGATGTTTGACTACTGGCTGGCCCTGGGCACCCTGACCGGCAAAGGAGATCAGGCACGGCAGATGGTCAGCTCGTTCAAGGATGAAATTGCCGGGATTACGGCGGTGACCCGGGCGCTTCCGGATAAAAAACAGGTCTATTTTGAGGCCATTCATTCCCGGATGAAAACCTTTACACCCGGTTCCATGGCCATCTTTGCTTTGGAAACGGCGGGCGGTGTAAACCTTGCCCAGGACGCGCCGTCCGTGAGAGGCACCAATATCGCCTTTTACGGCAAGGAGCGGATTTTATCCCATGCCCATGAGATTGATGTATACCTTGCCCAGAAAGGTGCCATGAACCAGCCCACAATAGAGATGATCAAAGATGAGCCCGGCTTTGACGTAATCCGGGCGGTCAAGGAAAATCAGATTTTCATTGTGGATGAAAAGATCGTATCCCGGCCCACCATGGATCTGCTCAAAGGCATTCACACCATTGCAGACATTCTTTATCCCGGGGTACTTGAAAGGGGCGGTATCCAATGAAGGGGATCGTGGTTGCCGGCGTCTCTTCCGGGTGCGGCAAGACCACCGTCACCCTGGGGCTGATGGCTGCATTCAAGCGCCGCGGACTGCGTGTGGCACCTTTTAAGGTGGGGCCTGATTTCATTGATCCGGGGCACCACACTGCCATCACAGGGGTTGCCGGCCGTAACCTGGACGGGTGGATGCTGAAACGGCAGA
>QKDP01000229.1 GCA_003252055.1 Desulfobacter postgatei
AAGATTTTTGCCACCCGCCTTGCCACAGTTGTGTCCACCTCAAGGGTGGCCAGATTTCTGTTGTTAATGCCCACCACCCGGGCACCAGCGTTATACGCCTGTTCAAATTCAAACTCTGAATTAATCTCCACCAGCGGCTCCATGCCAAGTTCCCGAGTTATGTGGGTCAGTTCGGCCTGCTGGGCCGAATCAAGCAGGGTGGTGATCAGCAGAACAGCCGAAGCCCCTGCCTTTTTGGCCTCATAAATCTGGTATTCGGAAAAGATAAAATCCTTTCGAAGCACAGGTAGATCCGTATTCCGGCATACAAGCTCAAGATCGGACAAAGTGCCTTTAAAGTACTTTGATTCCGTGAGTACAGAGATGGCCCTTGCCCCGCCCTGGGTGTAGGCCCTGGCATAGGCCGGCACGTCAAGGTCAATTTTGATATCCCCTTTGGAAGGCGATGCTTTTTTGATCTCGGCAATGATACCCACCGCCTCACGGGTGGAGGCAGCCATGGCATCTGCAAAAGAGGCCGGGGCCGGTGTGTGTTCTGCATCATGGCGAATGGCGGTTAAGGGAATTTTGCTTTTGGCCCGATTTATTTCTTCTTTTTTAACATCAACTACAGTGTTGAGAAATCCTTTCATTTATCACCCTTTCAGTCTGGACAGACACCAGTTTAACCGTTTTCACTGGTATATGCGGCCAGTTGTTCAAGTTTTTCCATGGCAGCCCCTGTTTCAATGGATTCCAAAGCCATTTCGATACCCTTTTCAATGGTGAGGGCGGCATCTGCGGCCACAAGACCGGCTCCTGCATTGAGCAAAACAATATTTTGCTTCGGGCCCTTTTCCCCGGACAGAACGGCCCGGGTAATAGCGGCATTGTGTTTTGTATCCCCCCCCTTAAGATCTTTCGGGTCTGCGTATTCGTCAAAATAGGTTAAGGGGTCCACATCATAGGTTTTAATCATGCCGGCGTTGAGTTCCGTCACCCGGGTGAGTCCTGTGGTGGTCATCTCATCCATGCCGTCATGGCCGTGAACCACAAAGGCTTTTTCCACACCCAGCAGATTCAATGCCTTTCCAAACATTTCCGTTAATTGCGGTGCATATACCCCAAGGATCTGGCAGGAGGCGGCTGCCGGGTTGGTCAATGGTCCGAGCATGTTGAAAATGCTTCTGATCTTGCATTCGGTGCGGGCTTTCATGGCGTACTTCATGGAACCGTGGTACAGCGGCGCAAACATGAAACCAATGCCGATTTCGTTGATGGCCTCTTCCACAATTTCAGGGTCCACGCTTAAATTCACCCCTAATTCTTCAAGCACATCCGCAGACCCGCATTTGCTGGTGACTGACCGGTTGCCGTGTTTGGCCACGGTTATACCGGCGCCTGCAATAACAAAGGCCGTTGTGGTGGAAATATTAAATGACCCCGAGGCATCACCCCCTGTGCCGCAGGTGTCAATGACCTTTTTGGCCAGGGTCTGAACGCGAACCGCCTTGGTCCGCATGGCCCGGGCCGCACCGGCAAGTTCCTCAAATGTCTCTCCCTTTGTGGCAAGGGCGGCCATGAATGCCCCGATCTGGGATTCGGTGGTCTGTCCTGAAAAAATGGCCTCCATCATCTCAGCCATCTGTTCCTGGCTAAGGTCCTGTCTTTTTATTATGGTATTCAGGCAACCTGTAAAATCCATATCATGCTCCTTTGATGAAGTTTCTGATGAGCCGTTTTCCCACAGTGGTCATGAAAGATTCGGGGTGAAACTGCACCCCCTGGGTGGGGTGTTCCTTGTGCCGTATTCCCATGATTTCCCCGTCCTGGGTTCTGGCTGTTACTTCAAGGCAGTCGGGCAGATCCGATTCTTGAACCGCCAGGGAATGGTAGCGCATCACATTAAAGGGCTTGTTGATGCCTGAAAAAATGTGTTTGCCGTCTGCTTCCACCACGGATATTTTCCCATGCATAATGGCTTTGGCATGGATAATGGTGCCGCCAAAGCTTTGGGCAATGGCCTGATGTCCTAAACATACACCAAGTATGGGAATTTTTCCGGATAATTTTTTTACAAGTTCAAGGCAGATTCCTGCATCTTCAGGTCTGCCCGGCCCCGGTGACAGGATGATGGCGTCAAACCCAAGAGCCTCAAGCGCTTCCACGCTGATCTTATCATTTCTGAAAACCTCTACCTGCGCCCCTGTGAGCAGGACATAATGCACCAGGTTAAAGGTAAAGGAATCATAGTTGTCTATTATTGCGGTTTTCATATATTATTATCCTTTTGGGCTTTGTGACAGGGCAAGTTTCAATGCCATCTCAACACTTTTGGCCTTGTTGATGCATTCGTTCAATTCGGTTTCAGGATCTGAATCATAGACAATGCCGGCCCCGGCCTGGACCGTCAATGTGTCGTTTTCCATGACCGCTGTGCGAATGGTGATGGCAAAGTCCATGTTGCCGGTAAAGGAGATATATCCGGCAGCACCGCCATAAACGCCCCTTTGTCGGTTTTCAAGTTTTGCAATGATTTCCATGGCCCGGATTTTGGGCGCACCGGACAAGGTGCCAGCCGGAAAGGTGGCCTTGAAAAGATCAAATGCGTCACACTCCTCTTTTAAATCACAGGTGATGTTGGAGACCAGGTGCATGACATGGGAATAACGTTCAATGACCATGGTGTCCGTGACCTGGACCGTGCCGGCCTGGGCCACCCGGCCAAGGTCGTTTCGGCCAAGATCAATGAGCATGACATGTTCTGCCTTTTCCTTTTCATCATTGAGCAGGTCATCGGCCAGGGCCCGGTCTGTTTGTTCGCTTGTGCCCCTGGGTCTTGTTCCGGCAATGGGCCGGAGGGTGGCCACCCGGTTTTCAAGACGTACCATGGTTTCAGGGGAGGACCCTGCAATGACCCGGTCCGTGAAATTCATGAAAAACATGTAAGGTGACGGGTTGATGTAGCGCTGGGCCCTGTAGATCAGTACGGGATCAACCTTTGTTTTGCATGAAAAGGGCTGGGAATATACAGCCTGGAAAATATCCCCCTCTACAATATGTTCCTTGATGGTTTTAACCCCTTCCTTGTACTCTTCGGCCGGTGTTTCAGGTACAAGCTGTGTATCGGCAACATGGGGTGTGGTTCCGGGAACAAAGGGTTTTCCCAAATCTTTCACAAGCGTGTCAACGCTGTCCCTGGCATTATCATACACCGCAGCCGGATCATCTGTCTTGGACAGGTAACAGATGTTCAGGCAGGTCAGGGTCTGTTTGATATTGTCAAAGATGATCATCTGCTCCGGAATAATAAAATGGCCGTATGGGGTG